>CAZEKK010000266.1:0-4112 GCA_964512905.1 uncultured Solirubrobacteraceae bacterium | reverse complement strand
GCCCAGCAGGACAAGTTCCCCAGCGTCGGCGCCATCCCCGAACTCACCCAATACCCCCACCTCTACGCCATGGGCCCCATCCCATGACGCGCCCGGGGCCGGCGCGGCGGGCCCGCTCGGCTACCGTGTCGGCATGACCGATCTCGTCAAGCCGCCCGGCCGGCGCCTCACCCGCCGGACCCGCGAGGACCGGGCCTATCGGCTCGTCGTCGCTGGAGGCGCCGCCGCAGTCGCCACCGTCGTCCTGGTCGTGCTGGCTGCGATCGGCGTCGTGGGCTTCGGCCTGCCGATCGTGGCCGCGATCGTCACCGCGGTCTGCTGGCTGCTCTTCCGGCGGGCCGTCGGCGGCTGAGCCGCAGCCGGCGGCGCGGGCCTTGCGACCTCGGCGGCCGCGCCGTGGCCGCAGGACGGCTCAGGCTGCGGCGGAGCCGGAGGCCAGCCCGCACCAGTCGCGGATGAACACCGCCAGCACCGCCGCGGTCTCGGCCATCGAGTCCAGCGAGACCCGCTCGTCGATGCCGTGCATCTCCTCGCCCCGGGGCCCGAAGCAGATCGCAGGGATCCCGCTGCGGACGAAGTGGCGGGCGTCGGTCGTCGCGGTCGTGGGCACGAGGTCCGGCGCGCCGCCGAGCACCTCCGCGTAGGCACTGGACAGGGTCGTCACCACTGGCTCGTCTTCGGCCACGACGAAGCCCTCGCAGGAAAAGCCGTCGAATCGGACCCGGGGCGGCGTGCCGGCGAGGAACGGGTCCTGCACGGCGGCCGTCGCGATCGTCTCCTGGACTCGCCGCCGCAGATCGGCGGGGTCGTCACCGGGGTAGCAGGCGAGCCGGTAGGAGACGGTGCACTTGGCGGCGACCGTCGAGGTCCAGTCGCCCCCCGCGATCATCCCGGGGTTGAGGTTGATCGGGTGCGCGAAGCGGTCGTAGGGCGCTGGCGGATCGGCATTGAGGTCGCGCTCGAGGCCGCGCAGCGCGGCCGTGATCCGCGACGCCGCATCGATTGCGTTGGTGCCGAGCGCGCTCGCGCGCGCGGCGTGGGCGGGGACGCCGAGAATGTCGACGTGGAACCACAGGACGCCGACCTGGGCGATCGTGAAGTGGTCGGGATGGGGCTCGGTGATCACGCAGGCGTCCGCCGGGGGCTCGGAGAGCACGCACTGCAGTGCCCCGTTTCCGGTGCACTCCTCCTCGACGACGGACTGGAGCTGAACCCGCGCTTGCGGTGCCAAGCCCAGCGCCGCGATGGCCCGGACGGCGCCGGTCATCGCCACGAGGCCGGCCTTCATGTCGCACGCGCCCCGTCCGTAGAGCCAGTCGCCTTCGATGACGGCGCCGAAGGGCGGTCGCGTCCAGAGCTCCTCGGCCGCGGGAGGCACGACGTCGACGTGGCCGCCGAGGATCAGCGACCGGCCGCCGGACCCGGCGTCCGGCCAGTCGCCGACGACGCAGCGCTTGCCGGCGACGTCCCAGCTGAACGGCGAGGCACTCGGATGGGCGCGCAGCGCCTGCGCGTCGAGCGGCACGTCGCGCACGGCCAGCCCCGCGTCCGCGAACGCTGCGGCCATGATCGCCTGCCCCGGCTCCTCGTGGCCGAGTGTCGTCGGCGCCCGGACGAGCCGCACGAGCAGATCCTCCATCCACGGCCGCTGGGCCGCGACGACGGCGGCGAGTTCGTCGGTGCCGGGCGTCATGCGCGCGACCGTATCGAGTCGGGCGCCAGCAGGTATCGCCATCGCCCCGCGGGATCACGGCTCGGGGCGGGAGCCCCCGGGCGGCGGCTCGCCGCGGTCCTCCCAGTCAACCCAGTCGACTCCCGTCTCGCGCACGTAGGCGGCGACCGCGGCGCCGAGGGTCGGCCAGAAACGGTGGCGGCCGATGGCGTCGTGGATGCCGTAGCGCATGAGCTGGTCCTGAACCGGATCCTTCAGCTCGGCGAAGGCGAACTCGACGCCCGCCGCGTCGAGCTCGGCATTCAGCTCGCGCAGCATCTCCCCGGCGGTGGCGTCGATGTCGGTGATCGGCTCGGCGGCCACGACGATCCAGCGCACGCCGGGCTCCTCGGCGAGGTGCCGGACCCGCTCGCGGAACTCGTCGGCGTTGGCGAAGAACAGCGGCGCGTCGAAGCGGAACAGCGTCAGGCCCGGAATTCGTCGTGCCTCGGGGTGGCGCTCGGTGTCGTGGTAGCCCTTCATCCCCTCGACGCGGCCGAGCTCGGCGTCGTGGGGCCGCCACGCCTTGCGGATGAAGTTCAGGAGCGACAGCCCGATCGCGATGCCGACCCCCCAAAGCACGCCGAGCAGGGCGACGCCCGCGAACGCCGCCATCGCCAGCCAGAACTCCGAGCGCCGCCAGCGGCGCAGCCGCAGCGCGCCGCGGACGTCGAAGAAGCCGAGCACGGCGACGATCACGATCGCCGCCAGGGTGGGAACCGGGAGGTCGTGCACCAGGCCGGTCCCGACGAGGAGCAGGACTGCGAGCACGCCCGCGCCGACCAGGCCCGCCACCTGGCTGCGCGCGCCGACGTCCTCGGCCACGGCGGTCCGGGAGCTGCTGGTCGAGAGCGGGAACCCCTGGAAGAGCCCGGTCGCCGCGTTCGCCACGCCGAGCACCGCGAGCTCCTGGTTCTGGCTGACCTCCTGGCGCAGCCTGCCGGCGTAGACGTGCGAGAGCACGCTGGTGTCCGCGAAGGCGACGAAGGCGATGCCGACCGCGGCGGGCACGAGTGTCACCAGGTCGTCGAGCGATATGTCCGGAATGCCGAAGGCGGGCAGGCCCTGCGGCACCGTGCCGACCACCGGCACCTCGTCGGCGAGCCCGAGCGCCGCCACCAGCGCGGTGGCCCCGACGACGGCAGCGAACACGGCGGGGAAGACCGGGACGGTCCGGCGCAGGACGACGATGACCGCCAGCGACCCGGCGCCGATCGCCAAGGCGGTGGGGTTGGTCTGGTCGAGACCCTCGATGACGTCGCGCAGCGCCGGGATGAGGTTCTCCGCGTCGATCGAGTACCCCAGGAGCTTGGGGATCTGGGCGACGACCACGGTCAGCGCGATACCCATGAGGTACCCGAGCCGGACCGGCATCGAGATCAGCTCGGTGACGAAGCCGAAGCGGGCGAGCCCGCCGACGACCATCAGGGCGCCGACCATGAGGGCCAGGGCTCCCGCCAGCGCGACGCGCTCGGCAGGGTCTCCACCGGTCGCGAGCGGCACGATCGCCGCCGCGACCAGTGGCGAGACGGCCGAGTCGGGTCCGAGGATGAGGATCCGCGACGGCCCGAGCAGGAAGTAGACGAGCAGCGGGACGACCGTGGCGTAGAGGCCGGTGACCGGCGGGAGCCCCGCGAGCTGGGCGTAGGCCATTCCCTGCGGCACGAGCAGCGCGGCGAGCACCAGGCCGGCGAGGGCATCCTGGCGCAGCGCCCCGCGGGGATAGCGGCGCAGCAGCCGGGCGGCCGGCACCCAGCGCTCGATGCCCGACGGCGGGTCCATGCACAGAACCTATGCCGTGTGAAGGCGAGGTGAAAGGCTCCGATGCGCCTGGGCCCGCTCGCCGCCGCGGGGGTCGCGCGTCAGCGGACGGAGAAGCGGGCCTGGGCGAGCACGTCGTAATGGTCGTCGCGCAGCAGACGCGCGACGTAGTCGCCGCGCGCGAGCCGCCCGAGATCGTCGACCGTGATCGCCTCGGACCCGGCGACCCGCGCGCCGGTGTAGGCGTAGCCGATGTAGTCGAAGACGTCTCGCGTGCCGGCCTTGGAGATGCTCACCCAGTCGTTGCGCCAGCCCGGGGCGTTGGCCCAGCGCACCCGAACCGGCTCCCCCGGCCGCACCGTGCGCCTGGCGATTGACAGCCGGGGCCGCGCGCCGCGGGCCAGCACGGTGAAGCGGTCCCGGGCGAGCGGCCGGCCCTTCGCGTCGAGCAGAAGCGCGTCGTATTCGCCCGGGCGCATGCCGAGGGTGCCGAGCTTCACCGACGGCCGGTCGGCGTAGTCGCCGGGCCCGGCGCTCGTGCCCGCGGAGACGATCGCCCGGTTTGCGCCGGCGCCGCGGGGGACGAGCGCGACCTGCCAGTTCCCGCGATTCGGCACGGTGAAGCGGACCACGACCGGCG
>CAZEKK010000265.1:0-4119 GCA_964512905.1 uncultured Solirubrobacteraceae bacterium | reverse complement strand
GCCGACCGGATGCGGGACAGCGCGTCCTGATGCGGCTCGAGGCCCAGGCGCTCCCACGCCTCGCCCTGGGCGTCGCCGTTGACCTGCGCCGCGAGCTCCTCGACCCGGAGCTGATCGAGAATCCCGAGCGTCGGCAGCCGGTAGAGCGCGGCGATCCCCGAGATGCCGAAGTGCGCGGCGATCCGGACCACGTCGTCGATGTCCACGTTCGGCCCGGCCATCTCGCGGATGGCGGCGCCCGGGGCCAGGAACTCTGCCGCGAACGCGTTGGCCTGGATCTCGCGGGGCGTCGTCCTCCTGCCGTTCAGCGTCTCGACGGTCAGCACGTCCACGGTCGTGTCGTCGTGACCGCAGAAGCAGTGGCCCAGTTCGTGCGCGAGCGTCCACCGCTGGCGCACCGGCGCGTCGCTGCCCTTGACCCAGAACACCAGCTTGCGCCCGACCCGCACGCACGAGCCGACCGCGCCATCGAGCGCCGCGGGGATCACGACGGGGATCCCCACGTCGCGCTCGACCGTGGTCAGCAGGCATGCGATCGGCACCCCGGGATCCAGCCCCAGCTGCGCCCGCGCCTCCCGCGCCCGCTTGGCGCCGATGTTCGTGTCCCTGCCCGGCATTGCGCTCCCTGCGTCCGTGTGCTCCGGACGGCAACGGTAGCGGGCCGCCAGGCGCCGCGGGGGCTCAGCCGGTGTCCTGCGCGAACGCCCGCAGCGCCGCCTTCGCGCCGTTGGCCACCGGCTCGCCGTGGCCCATGATCAGCGCGTCGAACTCGACCTCGTCGCAGAGTCGCAGGAACGCCGCGCGCAGGCCGGCCTTGACGGCGCCGGGATCGTCGCCGAGCAGGAAGTCCGGCACGAACGCCAGCGGGCCGTGCGGCTCCCAGCGCACGACGGCGTCGGCGATCGCCAGGACGCCCGGCCCGGCCCGCAGCTCCAGCGCGGTTTCCTCCGGGCACAGGACGCCGACCTCGCGGGCGATCACGCCGGGCGCGAGTTCGTCGCCCCAGGCGTACCCCGCCACGGCCCGGTCCGTCCCGGCGAACTCGTGCAGGCCGTCGTGGTGGCAGAGCACCGGAAGGCCGCCGAAGTGCTCCGAGAAGCGATCGCTGTGGCGGTAGTGGTGGCGGTTGGTGAGCACGATGCGCTCAGGCGGCGCCAGGCCCGCGAACGCGTCGAAGCCCTCGTCGGGAACCCGGGGATCGATGAGCGTCCGCGCGAACTCGGCGTACGCGGACTGGACGGGGAACTTGATTGCATCGTGGAAGGTTGTCCACCAGTGCAGGCCCGGGAGGAGCTGGTCCATGGTCGCGACGATACCGCGGCGCTTGACGGGGCCGCCCGGCGACCGGCAGACTCGCGCCATGGACGTCGACGACCGCCTTGAACGCGCCTACCGGCTCCTCGAGGAGGAGGAGATCGACCCGGACGAGCTCACGCCGGAGCAGCGCTCGGACCTCGCCCTCGCTCTGCTGGATCAGCTGGCCGAGTACCGCAACCAGATCGCCATCTGCGAGGAGACGCTCGCCCGCCTCGCCGGCGTCTCGGGGGACGAGATCGAGGCCCTCTACGTGAAGCACATCTCCGAGGACGACGAGTAGCGGGCCGGACAGGCGCATTGCACCGCCGCCCTCGAGGGTCACCAGGAGCCCGGACCTCCGGAGGTCTCAGCCCTCGACGTGCTCGAGGCGCTCGAGGTGCTCGTCCGCGTCGGTCGCGAAGCTGCCGGCCGCCTCGGCCTCGATCGCCCGCCGGAAGCACGCCTTCGCCTCGGCGACCTCGCCGAGGGCCTCGGCCGCCTGGGCCCGCCAGTGCCACGCCCAGGCGTTGCGCGGGAGGAGCTCCGTGTAGGCGGCGAGGTGGCCGTAGGCCTCGCGGGGGCGGTGCAGGGCCAGGAGCGTGTAGCCGAGGCCGAAGTGCGCGCGAAGCTGGCCGGAGGCCAGGCAGGCGCGCCACCAGCCCTCCGCCTCGTCGGGCTCGTCGCCGCGCTGCACCGCCTCGTCGAAGCAGAGCACGTCCGCAGTCGAGCCGTCCAGGGTCGCACGCGCGGCTGCCACGATCAGGCCGATCGGCGCGTCGGTGAGCGCCAGCGTCGGGACGTCGAAGCGGACGGCGCCGCCCCACACCGCATCGTCGTCGGCGTTGCGCTCGGGATCCCACGCGAAGGCCTCCTCGACGGCGAATCCGATCACCGGACCGCCGGCGCCGCGGCGCACGATGTGGACGCCGTCGAGGACCGTGTCCACCTCGTCGTCGAGCGGGCCGTCGATCACGGCGTCCGGAATGGTGGCCTCCAGGAGGTCCTGGTCGGCGTCGTAGGAAATGCGGGCCGTCGGGCAGGCCGCGGGCGATGGCTCAGGCATTTCACTCCTTCGTTCGCGTGCTGCACGGAGGGAGTCGGGCCGGACGACCGCGGTCTGACATGGGCGACCGCCGGCCCGGGAGCAGGGCCGGCGGGCCAGTCCACCTTACCGCCGCGCGGCAGCCGCCGCCAGGTCCCGGCGGTAGCGGTCAAGGTCGGCGGCGCAGTTGCGTCCGCACCGTCCGGCATGAGAGCGTGGGCGCCGGATGGGAGCGCTCCCGGCATGACCTCCGTCCGCGAGGCGGTGTTCGATCTCCTACGCGCGCGGGGGATGACGACGATCTTCGGCAACCCCGGATCGACCGAGCTGCCGATGCTGGCCGAATTCCCCGAGGACTTCCGGTACGTCCTCGCCCTCCACGAGGCCGTAGCCGTCGGGATGGCCGACGGGTTCGCCCAGGCGAGCGACCGCCCCGCCCACGTCAACCTGCATACCGCACCGGGCGTCGGCAACGCGATGGGGGCGATCTTCAACGCCCAGGCGAACAAGGCGCCGGTCCTCATCACCGCCGGCCAGCAGGCCCGCGGGCTCATGACGCTGCAGGCCAACCTCACCAACCGCGACGCGGCCCGGATGCCGCACCCGCTCGTGAAGTGGAGCTACGAGCCGCCACACGCCGCCGACGTGCCGCATGCGATCGCGCGGGCCATCCACCACTGCACGCTCCCCCCGCGGGGGCCGGCGTTCGTCTCCATCCCGATGGACGACTGGGGCGCCGAGGCCGGCGCCGCCGAGACCGCGCGGTCGATCGTCGGGCGGGCCGCGGCGGACCCGCAGGTGGTCCGGGCCCTGGCCGCACGGCTCGACGCCGCGGCGAACCCCGTGCTGCTCGCCGGGCCGGACATCGACGCCAGCGGCGCCTGGGACGACGTCGTCGCGCTGGCCGAGCGCCAGCGCCTCCCGGTCTGGGCGACGCCGGCGCCCGGTGGCGGGCGGATCGGCTTCCCGGAGGCCCACCCGCACTTCCAGGGCATCCTGCCGCCGGCGATCGGGCCGGCGTCCGAGACGCTCGCGGGCCACGACCTCGTGCTCGTGCTCGGATCGTCGGTCTTCCCCTACTACCCGAACCTCCCGGGCGCCCTGCTCCCGCCCGGCGCGGCGCTCGTCGCGGTCACCTCCGACCCCGACGAGGCGGCGCGGGCGCCGATGGGCGACGCGATCGTCGCCGACGTGGCGCTGACCGTCGCCGCGCTCGCGGTCCGGACGCCGGAGTCGCAGCGCCGACCTCCCCCGGTCCGCCCGGCGCCCGAGCCCGAGCCGGCCGGCGACCCGCCGACGGCGGGCGCGGTGTGCGACGCCCTCGCCGACGTGCTGCCCGACGACGCGATCGTCGTGCTCGAGGCGCCGTCGGCGACGCTCGCGGTCCGCAACCGCCTGCGGATCTCGCGACCGGGCTCCTACTACTTCGGCGCCGGCGGGGGCCTCGGCTTCGGCCTTGCCGCGGCGGTCGGCGTCCAGATGGCCCAGCCGGACCGCCCGGTCGTCTGCGTGCTGGGCGAGGGGTCGGCGCAGTACGCGATCACCGGCCTGTGGACCGCCGCCGCGCACGGCGTCCCGGCGACGTTCCTGGTCCTGCGCAACGAGGAGTACGCGATCCTCAAGTGGTTCGCGACGCTCGAGTCCGTCACGGGGGCGCCGGGGCTCGACCTCCCCGCGCTGGACTGCGCCGCGGTCGCGGACGCCTACGGCGTTTCGGCGGCGCGTCCGGCGGATCTCGACGACCTCCGCGGGGCGCTGGCCACGGCGCTGGCCTCGTCCGG
>CAZEKK010000264.1:0-4138 GCA_964512905.1 uncultured Solirubrobacteraceae bacterium | reverse complement strand
CCAAGCAGCGCGGGCACGTCGGCGATCGAGCCGACCGTCGCCGCCGGCGTGACGCCCGATGCCGCCACGACCTCGGGCCGGTACTTGCCGGTGCGGACGAGGATGCCCGCCAGGCCCGCGGCCTGGGCGCCGCCGATGTCGACCTCGACGTCGTCGCCGACCATCGCCGCGTCAGCCGCATCGACGCCGAGGCCGTCCAGGACGAGGCCGAAGAACTCCGACGAGGGCTTGCCGACGACGTGCGCCTCGCGCCCGGTCGCGTACTCGATCGCCGCGACGAACGGGCCGGCGTCGAGAGCGAGGCCGTCGGCGGTCAGCCAGAAGCGGTTCTTCTGGAGCGCGATCAGCTCCGCGCCGGCCATCACGTGCCGGAAGGCGCGGTTGAGCGTCGCGTAGCCCATCTGCTCGCCGAGGTCGCCCATCACGACCGCGTCCACGTCGGTGTCGGACTCGTCCAGGTCCGGGAAGTCGGCCTTCACCGCGTCGTTCATCACGAGCGCAACGCGGTGCAGGCCGCGGCGGGCGCAGAATCCGGCAGCGAGCGCCGCGGGCGTGACCAGGTCGCCGTCGGCGACGTCGAAGCCGAGGCCGCGGAGGCGGTCCAGGGTCTGCGTCCGCGAGCGCGCCGTCGTGTTCGTCACGAACCGCAGCGGCAGGCCGGACGCCCGCAGGCGGGCGACGGCCGCCGCGGCGCCCGGCAGCGCCTCGCCCTCGACGTACAACACGCCGTCGAGATCGAGGAGCAGCGCGCGGACGTCGGCGAGGGCCCCGGGCATCCCTGGCAGGATGCCACGAGGCCCGTGGAAGAGCGGGTGCTGGCACCACCACGGACGGGCGCCCGCCCCATACCCTTGTCCGGCGCGCGGCAGCACGATGGACGCCATGTCTGCCACCACCGCACTCATGCCCTCCTCGACCGCCGACACCGCCGTCCTGCCGCCCCGGGAGCCGCCGTCGCCGCCGCCGTCCGGCCGCCGCCTGCGCGGGCGCGCCGAGACCGCCGGCCGCGACGTCGCCTACCTCCTCATCGGCCTCGCGACCGGGACCCTGGCGTTCACCGTCGCCGTCACCCTCGTCTCGCTGAGCCTCAGCCTGCTGATCCTCGTCATCGGCGTCCCCGTCGCGCTCGGCTCGTCCGTCGTCATGCGCTGGGTCGCCGACCTCGAGCGCCAGCGCGCGCGCCTCGTCCGGCGCGAGCCGATCCGCGGCGCCTACCTGCCCCTGGGCGCCGGCTTGGTCTCGTGGATCAAGACCGCCGTCCGCGACCCCCAGCGCTGGAAGGACATCGCCTACGAGATCGTGCAGTTCCCGCTCTCGGTCGCCGGCTTCTGCGTCGCGGTCAGCGCCTGGGCCACGGCGCTCGCGTTCCTCACCTACCCGGCCTGGTCGTGGGCGCTCCCAGGCGATCAGGGGATCTTCGGCCCCGGAAGCGTGGACATCCACGAATTCCCCCGGTCGCTGCTCGCCGTGCCGGTCGGCCTCGCGCTCATCCCGATCGCCTACTGGCTGTGCCGCGGCTTTGCCTGGATGAGCGCTGAGCTGGCCGCCGTGCTGCTCGGATCGAGCGAGCGCGCCGCGATGCAGGCGCGCATCGCCACGCTCGAGGCGGCGCGCGCCGGCGCGGTCGACGTCGCCGGCGCGGACCTCAAGCGCATCGAGCGCGATCTGCACGACGGCACGCAGGCCCGCCTCGTGGCGGTCGCCATGGACCTCGGCATGGCCGAGGAGAAGCTCGACCGCGACCCGGCCGGCGCCCAGGAGCACGTGCACGCCGCGCGCGAGGAGGCCCGCCGGGCGCTGGAGGAGCTGCGCGACCTCGTCCGCGGCATCGCCCCGTCGGTGCTCGCCGACCGCGGCCTGGACGCGGCGCTGAGCTCGCTCGTGGCCCGCTCGCCGGTCCCGGTGACCGTGGACGTCGACCTGCCGGCCCGGCCGCCGGCGACGGTGGAGGCGGCGGCGTACTACGCGGTCAGCGAGGCCCTCGCCAACGCAGCCAAGCACGCGGAGGCGTCGGCCTGCCAGGTCCGGGTGCGCTGCGCGGCAGGGATGCTCACGGCCACGGTGGCCGACGACGGCCGCGGCGGCGCGGTCGCGGCGCCGGGCGGCGGCCTCGCCGGGCTGCGCGACCGGCTGGCGGCCCTGGACGGCGAGCTGACGGTCACCAGCCCGCCGGGCGGACCGACGCAGGTGGTGGCGCGGATCCCATGCGCGTGCTGATCGCCGAGGATCTCGCGCTCCTGCGCGACGGCCTGACGCGGCTGATGCGCGACCACGGCCACGAGGTCGTCGCCGCCGTCGACAACCCCGACGACCTCGTGCGCCGCGGCGCCGGCCTGCGCCCCGACCTGGCGATCGTCGACGTCCGCCTGCCTCCGACGTTCACCGACGAAGGGGTGCGGGCGGCGATCGAGCTGCGCGAGCGGGCGCCAGGGCTCCCGGTGCTGATCCTCTCCCAGTACGTCGAGCGGGCCTACGCCGCCGAGCTGCTCGCCGACGGCCAGGGCGGCGTGGGCTACCTGCTCAAGGACCGCGTGGCGGAGCCCGCGGACTTCGTGCAGAGCGCCTGTCGCGTGGCGGCCGGGGGCACCGCGCTCGACCCCGAGGTGGTCGCCCAGCTCGTCGCCCGCGGCCGCGCCGGTCCGGGGCCGCTGGCGGCGCTGACGCCGCGCGAGCTCGAGGTCATCGGGCTGATGGCGGAAGGGCGCTCGAACAAGGGGATCGCCGACGCGCTCGTCGTGACCGAGCGCGCCGTCGAGAAGCACGTGAGCAGCATCCTCGAGAAGCTCGGACTCGACCGCGCGCCCGAGGATCACCGGCGGGTCCTCGCCGTGCTGGAGTTCCTGCGGGCGGGCGGCGACGCCTGACCGCGCGGCGGCGGCGCGCGACGGCGGCGCGCGACCGAGGGTCATGCCCGCGCCGCGTCCTGCCGATACGGCCCCCGTGGAGTTCCATGCCGCCGCGCCAGCCGACGCCTCCAGCGACCGCCCCCGGACCGGGCGCCTCCTCGGCGACGTCATCACCGACCTGGGGTTCGCGTCCCGGGAGAGCATCGAGGCGGCCGTCGCCGCCAGCCAGGCCGAGGGCCGGCTCATGGGCGAGGTGCTCATCGAGCGCGGCGTCCTGACCGCCGACCAGCTCGCCCGGGCGATCGCCCAGCGCTTCAGCCTCGACTACCTCGACCTCGCCGCCGCCGCGGTGGACGCCAAGGCCATGAGCCTGCTCTCCGGCGAGTCGGCCCGCCGGCTGCGCGCCGTCCCGGTCGCCCTGCGCGCCGACGGCACGCTGCTGGTCGCGGTGTCGGAGCCGTCGAACGTGATCGCCGTCGACGACGTCGCGATGATCACGGGCCGGGCCACGCACCCGGTCGTGGTCTCGCCCGAGGACCTCGACGTCCTGCTCAGCCGCATCGGCGGCGCCGACTTCGGCGCCGCCGTGTCCGAGGTCGTCGACGAGGCGCCCGGATCCGCCGCCGAGCCCGAGCCGTCGGACCTCGCGGTCTCGCTCGACGACGACGAGGACGGGCCCGCGGTCAAGCTCGTGCGCTCGATCGTCGCCCAGGCCATCGAGCGGGGCGCCTCGGACGTCCACTTCGATCCGGAGGCCACGGGCATGGAGGTCCGGATGCGGGTCGACGGCGTGCTGTCGGAGTCGACGCCGATCCCGAAGCACCTCGTCGCCCCGGTGGTCTCACGGATCAAGATCCTCGCCGACCTGGACATCGCCGAGCGGCGCCTGCCCCAGGACGGCCGGATCTCGCTGGGCGTCGACGGCCGTCCGGTCGACCTGCGGGTCGTCGTGCTGCCGCTCATCGAGGGCGAGTCGGTCGTCCTGCGCATCCTGGACCGCAGCCGCGAGCGGATGTCCCTGGAGGCGCTCGGGCTCGAGGGCCTGGACCGCGAGCGGGTCGAATCCGTCCTGCGCCGCACGCACGGCGCCGTCCTCGCGACCGGCCCGACGGGGTCGGGCAAGACGACGACCCTCTACGCCGCGCTGTCGGCGATCTCCTCGCGCGAGCGCACCGTCCTGACGATCGAGGATCCGGTCGAGTACCGGGTTCCCGGCGTCCGCCAGGTGCAGGTGAACAACCGCACGGGCCTGACCTTCGCGGCGGGGCTGCGTGCGATGGTGCGAGCCGATC
>CAZEKK010000263.1:0-4156 GCA_964512905.1 uncultured Solirubrobacteraceae bacterium | reverse complement strand
TCTCACTGACGGCGTCGAACCGCACGCGGACCTGGGACCCGATCGTCGCGTCGCTGACATAGCCGACCATGCTCGGCCGCCAGCGCCTCGACCGCGGCGCGGGCGCCGGCCTGGCCGCGGGCGGCGCGGCCGCCGTCTCCGGCCGGTCGTTCGATGCGGGTTCCGAGGCGGCCGCCGTCGCCGCCGCCAACGCCTGAGCCCGAATGCCGGCATCCTGACCGGCAAACGCCACCGCGGGCACCGAGACTGCCAGCGCAAACAGCACTCTCTTCATCAAGTCCCTCCTCGAGGGCTAGCGTCGTTCGTCGGCGCGTCGCATCAGTCGCGCGTGCGAGGCCGCAAGGGCGGCCCTGACGCCGTCAGGCGCCTCCGCCATGAGGTCGGAGACCGGCTCGAGCGCGGCCTGAGCCTCGGCCAGCGAGCCCTCGGTCACGAGTCGATCGAGCAGACCCCCGTACCAGGCGACCGCGCGCTCCTGGAGACGCCGGAGCGGGATTGCCGCCGGCCGACCGGGAGAAATCGCGGCCAAGTCTAGCAGAAGCTCGCTGACGCGCCGGTGGAAGTCGCGCAGGCCGCGCACGCGCGGGTCGCTGCCCAGCGCAGCAAACGCCGCGACGGCGCGCGCATACTCCGGTTCGGCGGCGGCCAGGTCGCCGCGCGCCAGGATGCCGCCGCGCAGCGTGTAGGCATCGGCCCGCTCGATGGCCAGCGTCGGCGCCAGGCGGGCGAGCCCGTCGAGCAGGTCGATCGCGCGCTGGCTGGCCCGGTCCGCCTCGGCCACGAGGTCCTGGCCTGGTAGGAGCGCCGCCAGGTTGTTGTAGTACTTGGCCAGCTCCAGCCGGTACTCGCGGTGATCCGGCGCCGACGAGACCAGCCGCTCGCCCAGCGCGATCGCTCGCCCGTACATGTCCCGCGCCTCGGCGGGACGGCCGTCCATGCTCACCACCCCGGCCAGGTTGTTGAGGGCGCGCGCCAGTTCCTGGGCCGACGAGGGATCCGCGGCCGCGAATGGCTCCAGCAAACGGGCCGCGGCGCGGAAGTCGGTGGCCGCCGCCCCGAGGTCCGCCGAGGACTCCGCGAGCAGGATGCCGCGGTTGTAGAAGGTTCGGGCCAGCGGTCGCACCGCCGTCACCGACGGCGCGGGCGCGACGGCGAACGGCTCCTGCATCGCCAGGGCGCGGTCGTACGAGGCGCGGGCGTCGGCCGCCCGGCCGGGGTCTGGGCGCAGGGTCTCCGCGAGCCACTGGTACGCATCGCCGAGCGCCTGGCGGTATTCCGCCACCTGCGGCGCATCGGCCGACAGGGCCTCGAACCGCGCGATGGCGTCGCGATACTCGCGCTCGGCGTCGCCGGTTCGCTGCAACAAGCGGTTGACGTGCCCCAGGCGGAGATGCGCCTCGGCGAGATCCAGGCGCGCCCGGCCATCAGCGGGTTCGACCGCCGCCAGCGTCTCGTAGAACCGTTGCGCCTTCTCCAGCAGTTCGCGCCGCAGTTCCTCGAGCGCGGGGACGTCGGCGCCCATGCGCGCCGGATCGAGGTCGACCGACGACAGCGACTCGTCCACGGCCGCGCGGGCCAGCGCCAGACTGGCAGTGGCCCGCCGGCTCTCACGGCGAGCGACCAGGGCGAGCACCACCGCGGCGATGAGCAGCGTCGCCAGCACGGCGGCCGTCCACTGGGTCCGTCGCAGCGTCGACCGCCGCGCCGCGTCGACCTCGGCGAGGCGGGCGGCGTGCTCGGCCGAACTCGCCTCGAGGAACGCCATCGCGCGGTCGAAGGCGGGCGCGTAGCGAAGGCCCCATGCGGCGGTGGGTCTCGTCTCCGTCCGCCAGCGCTCGGCGAGCCGCAGTTCGGGGGGACGCCAGAGCGCCGCCTTGCCGGCGGCATGCCAATCCGCGGCGCTGGCCAGGCGCAGATAGAGGTTCGCCGCCTCGGCCTCCTCTTCCGCCCAGCCGATGAGACGCGACCAGCAGCGTGCCAGGCTCTCGTGCGCCACATCCACGATCGTCGTGGCCTCGAGGGCGGCCGGCGGCGCCGGCAGCAGGAAACTGCGCCCGGGCTGGCGGAACACCTCGACGATCCGGACGATCTCGGCTTGGTCGATGCCGCCGATCTCGGCGAGTTCGGCCACCGAGGTCGGGCGCCTCACGCCGCGGGGATCCGAATGCAGGTCCGTCAGCGCCTTGAACAGCCGCTCCACGCTGCCGGGATCGGCCACCTGCACCGCGTCGCGCCACGCCTCTTCGGCGTGTCGCGACAGCGCCGACGACAACCCGCCGACCGCTTCGTAGTCTTCGATGTCGATGTCGGTGTCGGCCGCCTCCCTCGCGGTCCAGTGATCCCAGGTGCGCATCAGCGCGTGCTGCACGCGCGGCAGGCGATCCTGGTCGTCGCCGAGGTCGTTGAGCACGCGGTTGACCAGCCGCGGCGTGATCCGCCCGCCGGCCACTGCCACCGGCCCCGTGATGGCCGACCGCACCTGCTCGCGGCTCATGCGGCCCACGAGGTAGACGCCAGCGTTGACCGCCTCAGGAAGCCCGGGGAAGTCCGTGCAGTCCCCGAGGAAGTCCGAGCGCATGGTGAGCACGACGTACACCGGCCACGTCTGCTGCCGGGTGCCCTCCAGCAGGAGGCGGACGAACGCGACCGCCTCGTCGCGCGCGTGGCCGGCGCGCGCGCGGCGGAAGCGGAAGACTTCTTCGAACTGGTCGACCAGCAGCAGCAGGTTGTGGCCGTCGGGCAGGCGGTTCTGCCGCACCGCCTCGGCCAGGCCCTGCGGGCCGCGCCGCAGGGTCGCCTCGATCAGTACCCGCCGGGTTCCGTCGAGGTCGTCGTCCCGCCCGAGCGCTTCGTGCCTCGACAGCGCCGCCGCCAGCTGGCCAATCGGATCGTCGCCCGGCCGCATCGTCGCGACCCGCCAGCTCGATCCGGCCCCGGCCATGAAGCCGCTGTGGAGCGAAGGAATCAGCCCGGAGCGCACGAGCGACGACTTCCCGCTGCCCGACGCTCCGAGGACCGTCACGCACCGCGTCGTGCGCAGCCGGCCGAGCAGCGCGTCGGTATCGGCTTCGCGTCCGAAGAAGAGGTGATCTTCGTCGGCTTCGAAGGGACGGAGGCCGGGGAAGGGATTAGTGGCCACGCGCGGCCTTGATGGCGGCAACGACGGGGTCGAGGGAGGCCGTCGACAGCCCGTCCCACTGCGCCACGACGGTGGCCTCGTGGGTGCGGAAGCGATCCTTCTCCGGCGTGCGCGGACCCGCCAGGCACACGCCGACCACGGGACGGCCGCGGGTGCGGCCGAGGCCGGCGGCCTTCTGCACGTCGCGCAGCTTGCGCCTGACCCACAGCTCGGATCCGGCGCCGTAGAAGATGACGAGCCCGTCGCAGGCCACGAGATTCTCCTCGTGGTACTCACGAATCTCCCGCTCGTCGCCGTCGTACAGCGGACGCATCACTTCGAGGCCCTGGTCGAAGAACCACTCGGCCCAGGGCTCGATGGCGGCCACGTCCCGTTCGTCGGCCACGAGGTAGAGACGCGGCGGATCGACTGGGGGAGCGGAGACGAACACCGCGTCGCCGGTCGGGCGCGGGGTGGCGGACGTCGGCAGCGGCGCGGGCCGACCGCCGACGGCGTCGGCCGCGCCCTTCGCACGTGGCGACGCCCGCAGCAGCCACGACTGCAGCGTGGTGCGGAAGTCCTCGAAGTACGTCTCCACGAGATCCGCCTGGTGACCGACCCGTGGGTCGACCCGCAGACGCTCGATCACCTGCTGCTGGCGCCCGTCGTCGACCGACAGGCCGGCGGGGATCCAGACGAGGCGGGCGAGGGGCGCGGAGCGGCTGTGGGCCACCGCCAGTTCGTGCTGGAGTTCCACGATCGACGCGCTGCCCCCCTCGGGCACCACGCCGTAGTGGCGACCCACCAGGTGCACGGACAGCCGGCACTCGCCCAGATACCGCGAGACGGCGGCCGTCACGTCGCTGGCCACCAGCGGCAGGGTGGCGTCGGGCAGCACGCGCAGGCCCTGCTGCTGGAGGTCGCGGCGCAGCGCCTCGCGCTGGTCACGCAGGTCGGAACTGGTCTCGGCGAGGTAGATGGCCTGGCCCGCCGTCACCCGCGGACCGGAGCGCGCCGCCGGCGGGTCCTCCGGGGTGT
>CAZEKK010000262.1:1934-4213 GCA_964512905.1 uncultured Solirubrobacteraceae bacterium | reverse complement strand
ACGACCTCGCGGTCGATCGGCTCCCCGGAGACCGGGAAGTTCTCGACCGCCTTGGCGGTCTCGCCGCCCCAGAGCTGCTCGCCCTCGTGCACGCCCATGTTGCTGTCCAGCCTTTCGTCGCTTCGCGGGCGCCGAACGCTAGCGCGGGGCGGGAGGCGCCGCCGTGCGGTGTGGCGCCGGCGTGCCGGCTCACCCGCAGAACGACACGAGCTCCCGTGCCACGCCGACGGGGTCGTCGTATGTGAGCAGGAACCCGGTGCGCGGCAGGATCCGCAGCTGGGCATCCGGCAGCCGCCGCAGCGCCTCTTCGGCCGGGCCGACGGGGTGCCACGGATCCTCGTCGGCCCACAGCAGGAGCGTCGGGCACGTGATGGACGGGTAGGCGTCGGCCAGCGCCGCGTCCGCGCCGATCGGCCACGAGCCGGCAAGCCGTGCCCACGCCCGCGCGCGGTTCGCGTTGCCGGCCACGTCGGCGAAGGCGTGGCGGACGAGATCCTGGGCGGCGTCGTCGCGCCGTGCGGTCAGCTTGGCTGCGCCGGCGGGGGTCCGGGCGGCGAGCGCGGCCCCGTAGGCCGCGGCGCGATCGAGCCCCGGAACCGCGCCGGCCCGGGCCAGGAGCTTCCACGCTCGCAGGCCGGCCCGCGGCGGGGCGGCGTGCAGGCGAGTCGGCATCAGGACCAGCCGGGAGGGGGTGACGAGGCCCGCCGTGACCGCGCGCAGCAGCAGCTGAGCTCCGACCTCATGTCCGCCCACGAGCGGTCGCGGGCCGAGCGTGTCGCGGCAGAAGCCGGCCAGCACCTCGGCAAGCCACTCCGGCGTGTACGGGTGGCGAGGGTGGTCCTCGGAGTCGCCGTGCAGCGGCAGGTCGGGCAGGACGAGCCGGAAGCGGTGGGCGAGGTGCTCGACCAAGGGCTCGAACTCGCGGTGCGAGAGCCCGGCGGCGTGCAGCAGGCACAGGCGCGGGCCGGTGCCAGCCTCCCGGTAGGCGATCCGGGTGCCGTCGGCGTGGTGGTACAGGCGCAGCCGCATGGCCGGCCGCGGCGCGGCGGTCGACGTGGTCATCCCCGCCCGCGGCCTGCGGCGAGGCCGCGCTCGTAGGCCTCGCGCCTGGCGGCGGGTGGTCCCGCCAACCCGATCGCGGTGTCCATCCGCCGGACGAGCTCGGCCTGGATCCCGTTCGTCGTGGCGGCACCGCGGCGCGTCGCGCCGACGAGGTAGCCGAGCTGCAGGGCGGCCGCGTCGGTGCGCCGGGCGGCCGGGACGAGGCGATCGGCAGCGAGGGTCCAGAGCGTGCCGACGTTCTGGACGTCGCCATCGGAGAAGGCGTTGCGCACGCAGTCCGAGATCGGGACGCCGTCGATCTCCACGCCGGCGGGGGCGGCGCGAAGCGCGGAGACCAGCGCGTCCGGGCTCGTCCGGCACGCCGTGGGCAGCGTCCGGTCGGGCCCGCTGCCGCATGCGCCGAGCGCCAAGCTGGCGCCGCCGATCAGGAGCGCGAGGGCGGCGGCTCGAAGTCCCATCGGCGCATCCCCGCCTCGATCTGCTGCACGGCGCTCTCGAGCACCTTCACGCGAGCCCAACGTTTCGAGTCCCCCTCGACGAGGGTCCACGGCGCCCACTCGGTGTCGGTCTTCTCCAGCATCTCCTCGACGGCGTCCTCGTACTCGGGCCGCCGGCCGCGGTTGCGCCAGTCTTCGTCGGTGAGCTTCCATCGCTTCAGAGGGTCGTGCCGGCGCCGCTCGAAGCGGCGCAGCTGCTCCTCGTCGGAGAGGTGCAGCCAGTACTTGATGATGATCGCGCCCTCGTCGGCGAGGGTGCGCTCGAATCCGCTGATCTCCGCGTAGGCGCGCTTCCACTGCTCCTCGGTGGCGAGCTCCTCGACGCGCTCGACGAGCACCCGCCCGTACCAGGAGCGGTCGAAGACGGCCATGCCGCCCCAGCCGGGGATCGCCGGGCCGAAGCGCCAGAGGAAGTGGTGGCGCTTCTCGTCGAACGTCGGCGCCGAGAACTGCGAGACGCGGACGTGCCGCGGGTCCAGCGGCGAAACGAGGCGCTTGATCGCCCCGCCCTTCCCGGAGGCGTCGTAGCCCTCGAAGAGGGCGATGACCGGCGGGCCGATCCGCCCTCCGCTCGTCTGCCCTCCGAGGATGAGCCGCAGCTCGAGCAGGCGGGTCTGCGCGGCCTCGAGGCGCTCCGCCTCCTTGGCGCGGCTGAGCTTGAGCGAAAGATCGAGGTCGTCCAGGCGTCCCATGGCGGTGATCCTCCCAGGCGGGGGCGGG
>CAZEKK010000262.1:0-1834 GCA_964512905.1 uncultured Solirubrobacteraceae bacterium | reverse complement strand
CCGCCCCGCCTAGAATCCTCCGCCATGGCCGGCCCGCACCGACCCGTCGACTCGCGCCCGTCGTTCCCGGACCTCGAACTCGAGATCCTCGAGCGCTGGCGCGAGCGCGACGTCTTCCGCGAGTCGGTCCGGCGCCGCGAGGGCGCGGAGTCCTACATCTTCTACGAGGGTCCGCCGACCGCGAACGGGCCGCCCGGCTCCCACCACGTCCTGGCCCGGGCCTTCAAGGACATCTTCCCCCGCTACAAGACGATGTGCGGCTACTCGTCCGAGCGCAAGGGCGGGTGGGACTGCCACGGCCTGCCGGTGGAGATCGCCGTCGAGCAGGAACTCGGGATCACCTCCAAGGAGGAGATCGAGGCCTACGGCATCGCCGAGTTCAACGCGAAGTGCCGCGAGTCGGTGTTCACGTTCCTCGAAGAGTGGGATCGGCTCACCGAGCGGATCGCCTTCTGGGTCGATCTCGATGACGCCTACCGGACGCTGGACGCCACCTACGTCGAGTCGGTCTGGTGGGCGATCGCCCAGATCCACGCGAAGGGCCTGCTCTACGAGGGCCACAAGGTCGTCCCCTACTGCCCGCGCTGCGGCACCGCCCTCTCCTCCCACGAGGTGGCGCTTGGCTACCAGGACGTCGTCGACCCGTCGGTCTACGTCCGCTTCCCGGTGACCGCGCCGGCGGGCCCGCTGCAGGCCGGCGACGTCCTGCTCGTGTGGACGACCACGCCGTGGACCCTGGTCTCCAACGCCGCGGTCGCCGTGGACCCCGACCTGTCCTACGTCCGCGTCCGGACCGCCGGCGGCGAGACCGTCGTGGTCGCCGAGGCGCTGCTCGGCCGCGTCGTCGGCGACGAGGCCGCGGTGCTCGACCGCTTCCCGGGGCGGGCCCTCGAGGGCACGCGCTACGACCCGCCGTTCCCCTTCATCGCCTCCGACGCCTACGGGCCCAAGGGCCACACCGTCCTGCTCGGCGACTTCGTCACTGCGCAGGACGGCACCGGGCTCGTCCACACGGCCGTCGCCTTCGGCGAGGACGACTTCCGCCTGGGCGAGGAGGCGGGGCTCACCGTGGTGAACCCGGTCAGGCTCGACGGCACCTACGACGAGCGCATCGGCCCCTACGCCGGGCGCTTCGTCAAGGATGCCGACGCCGATCTCGTCGCCGACCTCGACGCACGGGGCCGCCTGTGGCGGTCCGAGCCCTACGAGCACGCCTACCCGCACTGCTGGCGCTGCGGCACGCCGCTGCTCTACTACGCCAAGCCCTCGTGGTACATCGCGACGACGAAGCTCCGCGACCGCCTGCTGGCCAGCAACGAGGCGGTGAACTGGCACCCCGAGCACATCAAGCACGGCCGCTTCGGGAAGTGGCTGGAGTCAAACGTGGACTGGGCGCTGTCGCGCGAGCGCTACTGGGGCACGCCGCTGCCGGTGTGGCGCAGCGAGGCCGGCGAGGTCATGTGCATCGGCTCGTTCGCGCAGCTCGAGGAGCTGTCGGGCGTCGCCGTCACCGACCCCCACCGCCCCTACGTCGACGACATCACCTTCCTGCACCCGGAGTCCGGAAACGTCATGCGCCGCGTGCCCGAGGTGATCGACGTCTGGTTCGACTCGGGCTGCATGCCGTTCGCCCAGCACCACGCGCCGTTCGAGTCAGAGCAGTACTTCCGCGACCGCTTCCCGGCCGACTTCATCTGCGAGGCCCTCGATCAGACCCGCGGGTGGTTCTACTCGCTCCTGGCCGTGGCCACCCTCCTGTTCGACCGCTCGTCGTTTCAGAACGTCGTCTGCCTCGGCCTGATCGTCGACGCCGAGGGCCAGAAGATGTCGAAGT
>CAZEKK010000261.1:2912-4217 GCA_964512905.1 uncultured Solirubrobacteraceae bacterium | reverse complement strand
GATGTGGTACTCGACCGGGTCCTCGATCGTGATGATGTTCTTCTCGGGCGAGTTGAGCAGGTTGAGCGCCGCGTAGAGCGTCGTCGACTTGCCCGAGCCGGTCGGGCCGGTGGCCAGGACGGCCCCGTAGGAGCGGTTGAACGCCTTCTCGAAGCGCGCGCGGACGTCGCCCTCCATCCCGAGCTTGTCGAGCTCGACCACGGCGCTCTCCTGGTCCAGGACGCGCAGGACGACGCTCTCGCCGTTGACGCTCGGCAGCGTCACGACGCGGACGTCGATGTGGCGGCCCTCGACGGTGAGCCCGACGCGGCCGTCCTGGGGCACGCGGCGCTCGGAGATGTCGAGGTCGGCCATGATCTTGATGCGCGACACCACGCCGCCGACCATCCGCTTCGGGACGGTCGCCGACGAGGCCAGGACGCCGTCGACCCGGAAGCGGACGCGCAGTTCCTTGCCGTCGGGCTCGAAGTGGATGTCCGAGGCGCCGAGCTCCACCGCCTGGGCGATGATCGAGTGCACGAGCTTGATGACCGGGGCGTCCTCGGCGGACTCGCGCAGGTCGACGATCTCGGCCGGTCCGGCGGCCTCCTCGTCCTCGTCGACGGCCTCCTTGACCGCGTCGTCGAGCCGGTTCAGGCGGGTGATGAGCGCCTCGAGGTCCTCGCGGGAGGCGACGGCCTGGGTCACCTCCATCCCGGTCATGAGCGCGATGTCGTCGACCGCGATGACGTTGGCCGGGTCGGCCATGGCGACGAGCAGCGTGCGCTCGTCGACGAATGCCACCGGGACGGCCGTGAGCTTCTTCGCCGCCACCGAGCTGACGAGGTTCGCGGCGGCCATGTCGACGCCGAAGACGGACAGGTCGAGGTGGTCGAGGCCGTGGCGCTCGGCGATCGCCCGGGCGAGCTGATCCTGGGAGATCGCGCCGTCCTCGAGCAGGAGATCCTCTGGCGTCCGGCCGATGTCGCGGGCACGCCCCACCGCCGCGTCGACGCGCTCGCGGTCGGCGTAGCCGAGTTCGATCAGGACGTCGGTGAGGAACCGCGGCGGCCCGCCGCGGCGGGTCGGGTGGGTGACGCCGAACGCGTGGTCGTCCTCGGGCTCGAGCTTCGGCGCGAGGCTCGTCGCGTCGATGTCGACGGGGCGGAGGTGGGCGGGGTAGTCGCGGTCCATGCGCTTGGTCGGGGCGGGCGCCGCCGGCGCCTTCGGGCGGGGCGGGGCGGGGTCGGCCTCGAGGTGCAGCGCGGGCCGCTCGGGCTCGGGCTTGGCGGGCGCGGGCGGCTCGGCGGGCGCGGGCGGCTCGGC
>CAZEKK010000261.1:0-2812 GCA_964512905.1 uncultured Solirubrobacteraceae bacterium | reverse complement strand
ACCGGGCCGTCCCACCCGAGCCCCGGCTCCTCGGGCTGGAGGGCGCGGGCGCCCGTGCGGGCCTGGTCGGCCGGGGTGACGGGCGTCCACGTGGCGTCGGGCGCCGCGCCGGGCAAGGCCGGCGAGGCCCCCGGAGGCGGCTGCGGCGGCGACACGGCCGGCGCGGACTGCGCTACCGGCGGCTGAGGCTGACTCGGAGGCGGAGGCTGGGTATGGCTGGGTCCTTGGCTCGGAGGGCTCGTGACGGCGGGCAGATCCGGCCCGGGCGGCGGACCGGCGCCCGACGGCGGCGGGCCGGACTGCGGCGCCCGCGGATCGCCGTCTTCGCGCGCGGCATCGTGGCCACGCTTGTGGCCATGCTTTCCGCCCAGTCCGAAGCGACCTTTCAACACGGATATTCGTCCAGGGCATCGGCGCCCTTGAACGCCGGCTTGACTTCCGCACGCGCGGGTGGACGCGCTCCGGCGGCGCGCTCGACCGGGATTCGTGCGCCGCGCCCCGGCCCGCCTACCCGCGCCCGGCCGCGCCTGCGGCCCGCGCCGCGGCCCGCATCACCTCGACCGGCGCCTCGCGGCCGGTCCAGATCTCGAACGAGCGCGCGCCCTGGCGGACGAGGACCTCGAGGCCGTCCACCGTCACGGCACCGGCGGCCGCGGCGGCCGCGAGCAGCGCCGACGGCCGGTCCCCGTAGACGAGATCGACAACCGTGCCGTAGGCCGCGAGGCCGGCGGCGGTCACCGGGAGGGCAGCGAACGGATCCTCGTCACCCCCCAGGCCCGCCGCCGTGCAGTTGATCAGGAGATCGGCCGCCCCCGCGGACGCGACGGCACGGCCGCCGAGGTCTGCGCACAGGGCCTGTGCCCGTGCCGCCGTCCGATTCCAGACCGAGACGTCGGTCGCGCCCGCCCGCACCAGCGCCCACACCGCCGCCCGCGCGCTCCCGCCCGCGCCGAGCACGAGCGCGGTGCGACCGGCCACCGGGCCTGGCAGCGCGTCGAGCAGGCCCGGCGCGTCGGTGTTGTCGGCCGCAACCGCCCCGCCGGGGCCGAAGGTGAGCGTGTTGGCGGCCCCGATGGCCCGGGCCGCCTCGGTCGCGTCCGTGGCCACCGCGAGCGCCGCCGCCTTGTGCGGGATCGTGACGTTCGCCCCGGCGAAGCCCGCCGCTCCCAGGGCGCCCGCCGTCTCGGCGAAGAGCGCGGGCGGGACGGGCAGGCGCTGGTAGCGCCACCCGCCGAGGCCGAGCGCGGCGAAGGCGGCCTCGTGCATCGCCGGCGAGCGGCTGTGCCCGACCGGCCAGCCCAGGACGCCGGCGATCGGCATCAGCGGTTCCCGTCCGCGGGCGTGCTCAGCACGTGTCGGGGGACTTGCCGCCGGCCTTCCTGCGCGCCTCGTCGTACTTCGCGGCGTCGCGGTTGAACTGCTCGAGCGTCTTGGAGAAGTTGTGCTCGCCGCACGTGCCGGGCTTCACGACGTAGAAGAGGTAGCCCGTCGCCGCCGGATTCGCGGCGGCGCGGATCGACGCAAGGCCGGGATTGCCGATCGGCGTCGGCGGGAGGCCCTTCCGCAGCCGCGTGTTGTACGGCGTGTCGCGGTCCAGCTCGGACTGCTTGAGCGGCGAGTCGAAGTTCCCGACGCCGTAGCGGATCGTCGCGTCGATCCCGAGCGGGATCCCCTGCTTGAGCCGGTTGTAGATCACCGAGGCGATCAGCGGCCGCTCGCGGTCCAGCGCGGCCTCCTTCTCGATCATCGAGGCGATGATGAGCACGTCGTAGGTGGTCAGGTTGCGCTTGCGTGCGCGGCTCAGGTTGACCCCCGCGACGTTGGCCTTGAAGGCGATCAGCTGCTTGCGGACCAGGTCGCTCACGGGCGCCCCGACGCGGACGTCGTAGGTCGCCGGGAAGAGGAACCCCTCGAGGTTGCGGGTCCGCCGCGGCGCGCCGTAGTCGCGCGGATTGAGGAACGGCGACCGCACGGTCGCGGCGAGGTAGGAGCCCTGGAGCGAGGTCGTCTTGAGCAGCCGGTTGATCTCCTGGCGCGTGCGGCCCTCGGTGATCGTGAACTTCGAGGTCTTCGGCGGCGGGGGGCCCTTGCTCAGCGCGTCCATCGCCGCGGCGTAGGTGATGCCGGGCGCGAAGAGGTAGTTCCCCGGCTTGAAGTCCGAGGTCTTGCCGTCCAGGCGGGCGCGGAGCTTGAAGAAGAAGGCGGAGTCGATCACGCCACGGTCGGCCAGCGACGACGCGATCGTGTCGAGCGAGCTGCCCTTCTCGATCCGGACGGACACGCTGGCGGTGCCCTGCTCGTCGCCCTCGAGCGGCTGGAAGAGCGCGTTGAGGAACCACAGCACCACGACCGCGAGCAGCGCCGCGGCGATGGCGAGGACGGGCAGCAGCCGGCGCCGGGCGCGCCCCCGTCCGGCGCCGCCACCGCTGGCGCGCGTGCGGCCTCGGCGCGGCGGCGGCCCCGTGCCGCCCGCGTCCACGGGAGCCTCCCCGCGGGCCGCCGTCGCCGGCGTGGCCGTCGCGGTCGCTGCCGTCGGCGGCTCGTCCCACTCGCCGTCGTCCCACTCGCCGTCGTCCCACTGGCCGTCGACGTCGCCGTCGTGGCGGTCGAGGTGGGGATCGTCGAAGAAGGCGCCGTCGTCGAGCGGTTCATCGATGAACGAACTCGGCGAGGCGGCCGGAGCCGGCGGGGGTGCCGGCGGCGCGGCGGCCTGAGCCGGCGGGGGGGCGGGCGGCGCGGCGGCCCGCGCCAGCGGCGGGGCGGGCGGCGCCGGCGGGGACGCGGCGGCGCGCGGCGCGGGCGGCGCCGCTGC
>CAZEKK010000260.1:0-4227 GCA_964512905.1 uncultured Solirubrobacteraceae bacterium | reverse complement strand
CAGGCCGCAGAGCGCCGCGGGCTGGCGGATCGATCCGCCGGTGTCGGTGCCGAGCGCCCACGGCGCGGTGCCCGCCGCGACCGCCGCGGCGCTGCCGCCCGACGATCCGCCGGGCACGCGCGTCCGGTCCCAGGGGTTCAGCGTCGGCCCGTAGCCGGAGTTCTCCGTGGAGGAGCCCATCGCGAACTCGTCCTGGTTGGTCTTGCCGAGCAGCGGCGCGCCGGCGGCGGCGAGCGCGGCCACGACCGTCGCCGTGTACGGCGGGCGGTAGCCCTCGAGGATCCGCGAGCCGGCCTGGCTGGGGACGCCCGCGGTGCAGAAGAGGTCCTTGACCGCGACCGGGACGCCGCCGAGCGGCGCGTCGAACGAGACCGCATCCGCGGGCGCTTCGGACACGTGGGTGTAGGCGTTGAGGCCGTCGGTGGCGGCCGCGGCGCGCCACGTGGCGTCGACCTCGGCGGGCGTGATCTCGCCGGCGCGGACGCGGGCGGCCGTCTCGGCCGCCGTCAGGTCCGTGATGGCGGTCATCCGCCGCCCGGGCTGGGAACTTCGAAGCCGCCGTCGGCGACCGCCGGAGCGTTCTCGAGGGCGACCTCCCGCGGCAGGGACGGCCGCGGCTCGTCGGGGCGCAGGGCGTTCTCGACGTCGACGACGTGCGATGTCGGCGGGACGCCGTCGAGGTCCAGCGCGGCGATTGTGTCGATGTGGTGCAGGACCGCGGACAGCTCCGTGGCCATGCGGTCCACCTCCCCGTCGGTGAGGCGCAGGCGCGCCAGGCGCGCGACGTGGAGGACCTCGCTGCGGTCGATCATCGCCGCCGGATTCTAGGGTCGGGCCCGCCGCGGCGGCCCGCGGTGTTCGGGATCACCGGCCGCGACCGGGCGGCGGCGCGGGCCGGGCCGGCACCTCCGGCGCCGCCCGCTCGCCGAGGCCGGGGCCGTCGTCGCGCATCGCCATGAAGCCGCCGAGGCAGACTCCCGCGCAGCAGAGCAGCCCGAGGTATGCCCCCGCGCCGACCGTCACGATCTCGTTGGGCCCGGGCTGGTTGATGATCCGGTAGAGGACGAGCAACAGGGCGAGCAGGCCCATGCCCGCCGTGACGACGGTCATCGCGACCGGCACGGCCACCGTGCGCTGGGCGGCGGTCAGGAGCGCGAGGCCGACGCCCGACAGGCCGGCGACGAGCAGCACGACGTCGATGAACCCGAATGCCTGCCAGGCGTTCGGGGAGCAGTTGGCGGGCGGCGTGCACGGGCTCACGTCGTACCAGGTGAAGAAGAGGACGACGATCAGCAGGAAGCCGGCGGCGCCCGCCAGCGCCTCGCCTGTCCTCAGCCTCCTCACGTCCATCGTGGTCGTCCCGCCGTTGTCCGTTGGTGCCCGGGGCGATGCTCGCGCGCCGCGCCCGGGGCCGATGCGGCCGCGACGATACCGCGCAGCGCGGGCGGCGGGCCGCCCGGCCGGGTTCCCCGGTGTCCGCGCCGGTAGGCTTGCCTCCTCGTGGACGAACCGCGCGACGCCTTTGGAAACCCGTTGCCGCCGGAGCCGCCGGCCGATGCCGGGCGCCCGGGCGCCGACGCCGGGTCGTTCGCGCCGCCCACCGATTCCCCGCCGCCTCCCGGCCAGTGGGGGGCGCCGGCGGGCCCGCCCGGCCAGTGGGCGCCGCCGTCCGCGGCCCCGCCGCAGGGCGACCCCCAGGAGCCCGCACCCGGCACGTGGGCGCCGCCGGCCGGCGCCAGCGCGCCGCCCGGCCAGTGGCAGCCGCCGGCCCAGGGCCCGCCGCTCGTCGGCCAGGCGCCCCCGCCCGCCGGCGGGTGGCCGCCCCAGCCGACGCAGCCGGCCTGGCCGCCGCCGCCCGGCGCCGCCCCGCCGAGCGGCCAGTGGCCGCCGCCGCCGGGCGGCACCCCCTACTCCCAGACCGGCCTGCCCGGCTCCACGCAGAAGACCAGCGGGAAAGCGATCGCGTCGCTCGTCCTCAGCCTGATCGGGCTGCTGATCCTCCCGATCATCTTCAGCGTGCTCGCAATCGTCTTCGCGGTCATCGCCCGCAGCGAGATCCGTGCCAATCCGGCCCTCGGCGGGAAGGGCATGGCAACTGCCGGGCTGGTAATGGGCATCATCGGCATCGTGACCGGCCTCATCATCATCGCGATCGCGCTCAACGGGAACTGACCGCACCGGCGAGAACCCAGGCACCGGCGGCCCGGGTCTTCAGGCGGCCCCTACCCCCCGGCCTGCATCTCCGCCGCCTGCAAGGTGTTGCGCAGGAGCATCGCGATCGTCATCGGGCCGACGCCGCCCGGGACCGGCGTGATCGCCGCGGCGCGGCGGCAGGCTCCCTCGAACTCGACGTCGCCCACCAGGCCGGCATCGGTGCGGTTGATCCCGACGTCGATCACGGCGGCGCCGGGCTTGACGTACTCCGCGGTGATCATCTCGGGCCGCCCGATCGCGGCGATGAGGATGTCGGCGGCGGCGCACACCCCCGGGAGATCGCGGGTGCGGGAGTGGCAGACCGTCACCGTGGCGCTGCGCTCGATCAGGAGCGAGGCCATCGGCCGGCCGACGAGGATCGAGCGGCCGACGACGACGGCGTTCGCACCCTCGATCTCGACGCCGGCGTCGTCGAGCAGGACGATGACGCCGGCGGGCGTGCAGGGACGCAGGCCCGGACGGCCTTGGGCGAGCAGGCCGGCGTTCGGCGCCGTGAGCCCGTCGACGTCCTTCTCAGGCCGCACGAGGGAGGTGACGGCATCGGCGTCGAGGTGGCCGGGGAGCGGCAGCTGGATCAGGACGCCGCTGACCTGCGGGTCGGCCTCGACCTCGCGCACGAGCGCTTCGAGCTCCTGCTGGGCGATGTCGCCCGGAGGGCGGTGGTCGAAGCCGGTGATGCCGACCTCCTGGCAGGCCTTCTGCTTGCCGCCGACGTACACGGCCGAGGCGGGATCGTCGCCGACGAGGATCGTCGCGAGCCCGGGGGGCGCCCCGGTCCGCTCGGTGAACGCGGCCACGTCGCGGGCCGTCTGGGCACGGACGCGCTGCGCGACCGCCTTGCCGTCGATGATCGTTGCGCTCATGCCGGCGACCATACTCAAACCCGCGCCCCCGATGGACCAATTCGTTCAAGGACGCGCGGGGACTCCGGCCGCGGCCTGACCGGCCCGCCCCGGGTCCGCGGCGCTCAGCGCTTGCTGAGCGGCGCGTAGCCGGCCATCAGCTTGCGCTCTGACCCGTCGCCGGCGAAGCGCACGACGACGATGCCGCCGGGCTCCAAGCCGGTGACGACGCCATCTCCGAACGCGGCGTGGACGACGTCCTCCCCGGTCCGGAACTCGGGCGCCTCGACGGCCGGCTCGCGGCGAGCTGGCTCGCCACCGCCCTCCCAGGCGGTCGGCCGGGCCGGCGTCCACGTCCCGCCGAGCGGCCGCGGCTCCTCGCGGTCGGCGAGGTCGGACGGGATCTCGTCGATGAAGCGGCTGCGCAGGCCGTAGCTGCGCGAGCCGAAGACGTTGCGCGACCGCGCGCTGGTCAGGTACAGCGCCCGCTGGGCGCGCGTGATCCCGACGTAGGCGAGCCGGCGCTCCTCCTCGAGGCCGCCCTCGTCGAGCGCGCGCGAATGCGGGAACACCCCCTCCTCGC
Organism: uncultured Solirubrobacteraceae bacterium; assembly: GCA_964512905.1. Classification (GTDB taxonomy): domain Bacteria; phylum Actinomycetota; class Thermoleophilia; order Solirubrobacterales; family Solirubrobacteraceae; genus CANJIV01. The sequence goes on along the minus strand of CAZEKK010000260.1, from coordinate 588 downwards.
AGCCGATGATGAAGACGATCGGGAACTCGAGGCCCTTGGCGTTGTGAAGCGTCATGAGCGTCACGAGGCCCTCGTCGTCGGCGAGGGAGTCCGTGTCGGCCAGGAGCGCGATCTGCTGGAGGAAGTTGTCGAGCGTGGGCTCCTCGGCGGTGCCGTCGAACTCGCGCCCGACCTCGACCAGCTCCTCGAGGTTCTCGAGGCGGCCCTGGGCCTCGATCGTGCGCTCGGCCTCGAGCGCGTCGAGGTAGCCGGTCTCCCGCAGCATCTCGGCGAGCAGGTCGCCGACCGACGCGCCGCCTTCGAGGCGCTCGCGCAGCAGCACCATCGTCCCCATGAAGCGGTGGAAGGCCTTCACCGCTGCCGCCCCGAGGCCGGGGACGGACTCGGGGTCGGCCGCCGCCTCCATGATCGGGATGCCCATCGTGTTCGCGTGGGCGATCACCCGCGACAGCGACGTCTGGCCGATGCCGCGCCGGGGCGAGTTGGCGATCCGGGTGAAGCCGACGACGTCCTGCGGGTTGGCCAGCACGGAGAGGTAGGCGATCGCGTCGCGGATCTCGGCCCGCTCGTAGAACTTCGTGCCGCCGA
>CAZEKK010000259.1:0-4244 GCA_964512905.1 uncultured Solirubrobacteraceae bacterium | reverse complement strand
CCCGCCGGGCCTCGTGCGCGCCCGGCGGACGGCGCCCGCCCTGGGTACGCTGCGCACGTGGGCCGCAGCGTGATCGTCATCGGCGGAGGGGTGGTCGGCGCCGCGTCGGCGCTCGCCCTCGCCCGCCGGGGGGCGGAGGTGCTGCTGCTCGAGGCCGAGCCGGCGCTCGCCCTCGGCGCCAGCGGCACGAACTCCGGGATCCTGCACTCTGGGTTCGACTCGCCCCCAGGCGAACTCGAGACGCAGCTGATCCTCCGCTCCGCGGCCCTGCGGGACGAGGTGATCGCCGCGCTGGGCATCCCGATCGCCCGGACCGGGGCGGTGCTGCGCGCCCGCTCCGACGACGAGCTCGAGGCGATCGGGGCGCTCGAGGCCAACGCCCGGATCAACGGCGTGGCCGCCGACCTCGACGGCCACGAACTGCTCGTGCCCGGCGAGCACGTGACCGACCCGGTCGCCTACACGCTCGCGCTCGCGAGTGCCGCGCAGGCGCACGGCGCCACGCTGCGGACCGGCGCCCGGGTCACGTCCGCCGGCGCAGTGGCCGGCGGGGGCGTGACGGTCGCGCTCGCAAGCGGCGAGACCGTCGGCGCCGATGCGGTCGTCAACGCCGCCGGGCTGCACGCCGACGAGGTCGCGGCCGGCGCCGGCGACCACGGCGCCTTCGCGGTCTACCCGCGCAAGGGCGAGTTCTTCGTGTTCGACCCGCCGGGCGGGGAGCCCCTGGATCGGATCCTGCTCCCGATCCCCGACCGCCGGACGAAGGGCGTGCTCGTCTTCCCGACGCTCGACGGCAGGATCGTCGCCGGCCCCACCGCGGTCGACCAGGCCGACAAGCGCGACTGGAGCGTGCGGCCCGAGGCGCGGGCCGAGGTGACGGAGAAGGCGGCGGAGCTGCTGCCGGGCCTCGCCGAGGCGCAGCCGGTCGCCCACTACGCGGGCCTGCGGCCGGCGGGCGAGGGCGTCAACTACGTGATCGAGTCCTCCGGCCGGATCCCGGAGATGCTGCACGTCGCCGCGATCCGGTCCACCGGGCTGTCCGCGTCGCTCGGGATCGCCGACCTCGTTGCCGAGCGGCTCGCCGCTCGCGGCCTGCGACTCGCGGAGCCGGCGCCGCTGCGCGCCGGGGATCCGCCCGCGCTCGACGAGCCGTGGTGGCGGCGCGCGGCAGCGCACTGGGCGGCGTGAGCGGGCGGCCGCCGCGTCCCGACCGCGCCCGGCGGGGACCGTCGTGACCCGGCCGCTCCTGCTCGGCATCGACGACGGCACGACGGCCGTCAAGGCGGTCCTGCACGACCTCGACCTGCGTCCCGTCGCCCAGGCGCGGCGGCCGGTCGCCGCCCGCCACCCGCGGCCGGGCTGGGTCGAGCAGGACCCCGCGGAGGTGCTTGGCGCCGTCGTCGACGCGGTCGCCGAGGTGCTCGCCGCGGCTCCGGCGGGCACGGAGGTGGCGGCGTGCGGGCTCGACCATCAGGGCGAGTCGGTGCTGGCCTGGGACGCCGGCAGCGGCGCGCCCCTCTCCCCCATCGTCGTCTGGCAGTGCAAGCGCTCCCAGCCGATCCTCGAGCGCCTGCGCGCCGCTGGCCGCGAGCCGGATATCCGCGCGATCTCCGGCCTGCCGCTCGATCCCTACTTCTCCGCGGGCAAGCTGGCGTGGCTGCTCGAGGAGGTGCCGGCGGTGCAGGCCGCCGCGGACGCGGGGACGCTGCGGCTGGGAACGGTCGACGCCTTCCTCTCGGACCGTCTCGGCGGCGGCTTCGCCACCGACCCGTCGACGGCGTCGCGCACGCAGCTGTGCGGCTCCGGGGCCGGCGCCTGGGACGAGCGCCTGTGCGCGCACTTCGGCGTGCCGCCATCCGCCCTGCCGGCGATCGCCGACACCGCCGGCCCGCTCGGCGAGCTTCGCCACCCGGCCTGGCCGACGCCGCTGCCGCTCACGGCGCGGGTCTGCGACCAGCAGGCGGCGCTCGCCGGCTCGGCGTGCGTGACGCCCGGGAGCGCGAAGGCCACCTACGGCACCGGGGTCTTCGTGCTCTCGCACGCCGGCCCGACGGCGCCCGATGCCGGCACGACACTGCTCCCGACGGTCGCGTGGCGGATCGGCGGCCGGGTCGAGCACGCCCTCGACGGCGGCGTCTTCACCGCGGGGGCGCTCCTGGAGTGGCTGGCCGGCGGCCTCGGCCTCGCCGCGAGCGCCGCCGAGGTCGCCGCGCTGGCGACGACGGTGCCCGACGCGGGCGGGGTGCGGGTGCTGCCCGCCCTCGCCGGTCTCGGCGCGCCGTGGTGGGATCCCGACGCCCGCGGGGTCGTCGCCGGCCTGACCGCGGCGGTCGGGCCCGCCCAGATCGCGCGCGCCGCCCTGGAGGGCATCGCCTGGCGGGTGGCCGACGTCGTTGCCGCCGTCGCGGCGGCCGCCGGCCCGGCACCCGGCGCGCTGCGCGCCGACGGCGGCCTCACCGCCAGCGACACCCTCCTGGCCCTGCAGGCCGACGCGGCGGGAACGCCCGTCGGGATTGGGGCGACTGCCGACGCGACCGCCGCGGGAGCCGCCGGCCTGGCCGCCATCGGGGCGGGCCTGATCCCGACGACGGCGGACCTCGCCGACCGGCTCCCCGCGGTCCGGCTCGTGCACCCGGCCCACGACGCGGACTGGCGCGCGGCCGAGCACGCCGCCTGGCAGGCATTCGTGCGGGGCGCGGCGGCGCTGGGGCGCTGAGGCCGGCCACGGGCGCGCCGGGCTGAGGCTCGCCCCGACCGCGCGTTCCTGCGGCCGCGCGCCCGCGTCAGCCCGTGCGGACGAGCCAGCGGTACTTGCCGGCCTTCTCGTAGGCCGCCTCGGCGGCGAGCTGCTGGACGCCGATCGCGACCGTCGGGTAGACGTGGATCAGGCTGGCGAGGTCCTCGAGCTTGATCCCCTGGTCGATCGCCAGGGCGAGCTCTCCGATCATCTCGCCGGCGGCCGGAGCGAGGATGTGCGCCCCGACGATGCGCTTCTTCGCGGTGACGATCAGGATCTCCCCCTCGGGCTGCCCGTCGGCGCGGGCCCGGTCGGACTCCGACAGCGGCCGCCGGTGCGCCTCGGTGTGCTCGGGGCCGTGGGCCGCCTCCGCCTCGGCGACGGTCATCCCGGCGTGGGCCAGCTCGGGATCGGTGAAGGTCGTCCAGGGGACGAAGTCGCTGGCCTTCATCGAGCCCGGGAAGAACATGTTGCGGACCGCGGTGGCAGCCTCGGCGCCGGCGGAGTGGGTGAACAGGTAGCGGCCCGCCAGGTCGCCGCAGGCGTAGATCGACGGCACCGACGTGCGCAGCCGCGCATCGACCTGCACGTGGCCGGCGTCGGTCACTGCAACGCCGGCCTCCTCGAGCCCGAGCCCGCCGGTGTTCGGCGTGCGCCCGGCCCCGAGCAGCAGCTCGTGCGCGCGGAACGCGCGCTCCTCGCCGGCGACCGTCGCGTGGACGACCTTCATCCCGTCGGCGACCTGCACCCGGGTCGCCTGGGCGCCGAGCACGAGGTCCAGGCCTTCGCCGCGGAGCAGGTCGACGAGCGTCGCCGCCAGTTCCGGCTCGTCGCGGGGGAGGATGCGGGGCTCGCGCTGCAGCACCGTGGTGGGGATGCCGAGGCGGGTGAAGGCCTGCGAGAGCTCCACGGCGATCGGCCCGCCGCCGATCGAGATCACGCTCTGCGGCGCGCGCTCCTGCTCGAAGACGTTCTCGCTGGTCAGGAAGCCGGCCTCGGCGAGGCCCGGAATCGGCGGGACGACCGGGCGGCTGCCGGTGCACAGGAGGATGTGCTTCGCCGCCAGCTCGTCGTCGCCAACGGTCAGCGAGGTGGTTCCCGTGAGCCGGGCCGCGCCGAAGTGCAGGTCGACGCCCAGCGCCTCGTAGCGCTCGGGGCTGTCGTCGGTGGTCGCGATCGCGTCCTGGACCTCGCGGATGCGAGCCCACACCCGCGCGGTGTCGATCTCCGGATCGACCGGCGTGAGGCCCCAGCGGTCGGCGTGGCGCATGTGGTGGGCGACCTTGGCCGAGGCCAGCAGCGCCTTGCTCGGCACGCACCCCGTCCACAGGCAGTCCCCGCCGAGGCGGTCGCGCTCGACCGCCGCGACCCGCACGCCGAGGGTGCTGGCGAACTCCGCCGCAGTCAGGCCCGCCGAGCCCATGCCGACGATCACCAGGTCGTACTGCGCTGCCATGCGGTCCTCCCGCGTCGGTGCGCGCCCGCGCGCGCTCGCGAAGCCTATGCG
>CAZEKK010000258.1:0-4256 GCA_964512905.1 uncultured Solirubrobacteraceae bacterium | reverse complement strand
CGCATGGAACGCACCGAATGGCAGCGCGCGCGGCTCGACGAGATCGGCACCAAGCACCCCCCCGAGTTCTGGAGCGAGTGGACCGACGATCCCGCCTTCGGATCGCGGTGGCGGTCGATCCGCGACCACTTCGGGCTCACGTCGATCGGGGTCAACGCCAACGGCGCCGACGCCGGCGGCGAGATCGTCGTCGAGCACGACGAGCGCGACCAGGACGACCAGGACGAGCTCTACTACGTGATCTCAGGCCGGGCGCGGTTCGTGCTCGACGGCGAGGAGGTCGAACTGGGCACCGGCGAACTGCTCTGCGTCGGCGGCCACGTCACGCGCGCAGCCTGGGCGCTCGAGAGCCCGACCGAGATCCTGATGATCGGCGGGACGCCCGCGGGGCCCTACCGCGTGCCGGAGTGGGACGGGGGCTGAGCCGCCGCGCTGCGCTCAGTACTCCCCGGCCCGCACCCGCGCCCAGCCGACGGCCACGAACGCCCCCGTCCACGCGACCGTGACGATCGCGGCGAGCCACAGCGGGCCGGTGGCGACCTCGCCGCCGGTGAGCCGGTCCAGCCCGTCCGGAAGCGTCGCGCGCTCGAGGCCGGGCTCCAGCGCGGCGATGGCGGTGATCGCCGTGAAGCCGACGTACTGCAGCCCCAAGGCGACCGCGACCGCCCAGCCCACCGACTGCATCGCCGCGCCGACGCCCGCGGCAATGAGGCCGAACACCCAGCCCGTGAGCAGCAGGCCCCAGATCGCGTTCCCGGCGTCGCGGAGGTCGAGCACCGGTCCGTCGTGGGGCAGGATGAGGGCGCCCGCCGCGGTGATGATCATCGCGGGGACGGCGGCGATGGCGATCGCCGCCAGCAGGGCGAGGGTCCGGGCGGCGTAGTAGCGGCCGCGGCCGACGCCGGTCATGAGCACGTAGCGCAGCACGCCGGAGGCGGCGTCGCCGGCGGCGACCGCCGCGCCGATGACTGCCGCTCCGGTCGCGAGCGCGAAGACCGCCGCCTGCGCCGCCTCCCATCCCCGGGCGCCGCCCGGGAGCGGCTCGGCCGGATCCTCGTTGTGGATGAGGACGAACGCGACGAGCGCGAGCAGGGCGAACAGCGCCGCCGCGCCCGCGGTGCCCCACATCAGGCCGCGCCGACGGGCGATCACCCGCAGTTCGGCGGTCGCGATTGCGATCACGCGGCCACGCCCCCGGCCCCGGCGGCGTCCCGCGCCGCCCGCTCCGCTTGCGCCGCCGCGGTCAGGGCGAGGAACCGCTGCTCCAGGGACTCGGCGAACGGGGCGAGCAGCCAGACGTCGAGGCCCGCGGCGACGAGGTCGCGGTTGAGCGCCGGGGCCAGGCCGTCGTCGGCGCAGTCGACGTACAGCGTCCCGGCGTAGGCCTCGGTCCGGGTCACGCCGGCGTGGCGGACGGCGATCGCCTCGGCGGCGGCCAGGTCCGAGCAGCGCACCTGCACGCCGCGGCGGCCGGCGGCGAGCAGCGCGGCCATCGGTCCCTGTTCGACGACACGCCCGGCCGCCAAGACCGCCGCCTCGTCGCAGACGCGCTCGACTTCGCCGAGCAGGTGCGACGAGAGGAACACCGTCCGCCCCTCGTCGGCCAGCCCGCGCAGGAGCGTTCGGAACTCGGCCATGCCCTCGGGGTCGAGGCCGTTGGACGGCTCGTCGAGGATGAGGAGCGCGGGGTCGCTGAGCAGCGCCCGGGCCACGCCGAGGCGCTGGCGCATCCCCATCGAGTACCCGGCGACCTTGCGGTCGGCGGCGTCGGCGAGGCCTGCCCGGCCCAGCGCCGGGCCGATCCGACCGCGGGCACCGTCCGGGTCGGACCCAAGTGCGGCCCAGAAGCGCAGGTTCTCGGTTCCGCTCAAATGGCCGTGGAACCGCGGGTCCTCGACGACGCCGCCGACCCGGGCCAGGGCCGCCCGCGTCTCTGTGGGCACCGCGTGCCCGCAGACCTCGACCCGGCCCGCGTCGGCCCGGGCCAGGCCGAGCAGGATCCGGATGAGGGTGGTCTTGCCGGCGCCGTTGGGGCCCAGCAGCCCGAAGCAGGCGCCGGGCCGCACGGTCAGGTCGACGTCCTCCAGTGCCACGACCGGCCCGAACCGGCGGCTGACGCCGGTCGTCGCGATGACCGGGGCGTCGCCCGATTCAGGCACGGCTGTGCTTGCGGGAGCGACCACTAGGCGCCGGCCGCGGCGGGCGTGTCTGCGGTCGCCGGCACCGGCGCCGCGCCGAACGCCTCGGCGGTCAGTTCGTAGGATCGCACCCGGGCAGCGTGGTCGAACGTGATCGTCAGCACGATCGCCTCGTCGGCGCCGTAGGCCCGCGCCTTCTCTGCAATGCCGTCGCGGACTGTCGCCGGATCGCCGACCAGGCCGCGCCGCCGGGCGGGGCGGCCGCTGCGGTCGCGGTCGGCGAGGAAGCGCAGCGCCGTCTCCGGCGGCGGGACCGCGATCAGCCGCCCCTCGCGCAGCAGCGTGAAGGTCATCCGGCCGCTCGAGGCCAGGCGCACCGCCTCCTCCTCGGTCTCGGCGCACACCGCGGCGACGCCGACCGCGACCCGCGGCTCGTCCAGCCACGGCGACGGGCGGAACCGCTCCCGGTAGGACGCGGCGATCGGCGCCCCGTCGGCGTTGATGAAGTCCGCGAAGGCGTAGGGGAGGCCGAGGTCCGCCGCCCAGATCGCGCTCTGCGCCGACGAGCCGAGCAGCCACGGCTCCGGCCGCTCAGGCCGGCCCGGCAGCGTGCCGGCCAGGCGGGCGAAGGGATGATCGGCGGACAGCGATCCGTCGAGATAGCCGAGCAGTTCGGCGAGCTGGGCGGGGAAGTCGTCGGGGGCGGCGGTGCGGCGGTCGCGCTGGAGGGCGAACGTCGTCAGCGGGTCGGTTCCGGGCGCGCGGCCGAGCGCCAGGTCGATCCGGCCCGGAAAGAGGCCGGCGAGCATGCTCCAGGACTCGGCGACCTTGAACGGCGAGTAGTGCGGCAGCATCACCCCGCCGCTGCCGACGCGGATGCGTCCGGTGGCCGCGGCCACCGGACCGGCGAGGACCTCGGGGCTCGGCCCGGCCAGCATCGGGCCGCCGTGGTGCTCGGCGAGCCAATAGCGCGCGTAGCCGGCGGCGTCGGCGCGGCGGGCGAGGTCAACGGTGTTGCGCAGCGCGTCGGCGCCGGTCATGCCCTCCGAGATGGGGGACTGGTCAAGGACGCTCAGGCGCAGTGGGGCCGGCATGGGGGCCATTGTCGCGCAGCGTGGCGCGGCCGGGGCGCTCCGCGGCGCGGCGCGGGGGCGCGGCGCGGCGCCCGGAGGCGCGGCGCGGGCGCGCGCGCCGGGGCGCGGCGCCCTCCCGCCCCGTCCGTCGCACGCCGGCCGGACGCCTACGGCGGCGCGCGTGCGGCGGGTGCGCGTGCGGCCGGGCCGCGTGCGAGGATCCGCCGATGCGCGCCATCCAGATCGCCGACCTCACCGGCCCCGACACCGCCCTTCGCATCGTCGACCTGCCCGAGCCCGAGCCGAGCCACATGATGACCCCGGGCGAGGGCGTCGTCGTGGCGGTGCAGGCCGCCGGCGTGTCGTTTCCGGAGGTGCTGCAGACCCGCGGCGAGTACCAGCTCAAGCCGCCGCTGCCGTTCGTGCCCGGCTCGGAGGTCGCCGGGGTGGTCAAGGCGGCAAGCGCGGGATCGGGCTTTGCGCCAGGGGACCGGGTCGCCGCGTTCTGCGCGCTCGGCGGGTTCGCCGAGGTCGCCGTGGCCCCGCCCTTCATGACGTTCGCGCTCCCCGAGGCCCTCGACGTCGCGCAGGGCGCCGGCCTGATCCTCAACTACCACACCGCCTACTTCTCGCTCGTCACGCGCGGGCGGCTCGAGGCCGGGGAGACCGTGCTCGTGCACGGCGCCGCCGGCGGCGTCGGCACGGCGGCGATCCAGGTGGCCAAGGGCCTCGGTGCGCGCGCGATCGGCGTCGTCTCGACGGACGAGAAGGCGCGAGTGGCGCGGGAGGCTGGCGCCGACGAGGTCGTTCGATCCGACGGTGCCTGGAAGGACGACGTCAAGGCGCTCGGCGGAGCCGACCTCGTCCTCGACCCGGTCGGCGGGGACCGCTTCACCGACAGCCTGCGGTCGCTCAACGAGGACGGTCGCGTGGTCGTCGTCGGCTTCACCGGCGGCTCGATCCCGGAGGTCAAGGTCAACCGTCTCCTCCTGAACAACACGTCGGTGGTCGGTGCCGGCTGGGGCGGGTACGTGATGGGAAAGCC
>CAZEKK010000257.1:0-4260 GCA_964512905.1 uncultured Solirubrobacteraceae bacterium | reverse complement strand
CCGAGGTCGAGATCGAGCACGTGATCGAGACCCACAACCACGCCGACCACGTCTCGGGTCACGGGCGCCTGGTCGCCGCGACCGGTGCCACGATCCACATCAGCCGCCTCGCCGAGGCCGAGTACGACCACGATCCGATCGATGACGGCTGGGAGCTCGCGCTCGGAAGCGTGGTCGTACGGGCGATCGCGACGCCCGGCCACCGGCCCGAGCACACAGCCTTCGCGCTCGTCGACACCGACAGGGGGCCGGAGCCGTGGGCGGTGCTGACCGGCGACACGCTGTTCGTCGGCGACATCGCGCGTCCCGACCTCGCCGTCGAGAAGGCCGAGGGCGCGCGCGGGATCTTCCACAGCCTTCGGGAGCGCCTGCTGCCGCTCGGCGAGGATGTCGAGGTGTGGCCGGGGCACCTCGGCGGGTCGCTGTGCGGCGGGCCGGGCATGGACATGAAGATCTCCTCGACGATCGGGTTCGAGCGCCGCCACAACGCGATGCTCGGCGTCGACGAGGAGGAAGCCTTCGTCGCTGAGTCCATCACCGGGCTGGCGCCCCAGCCGCCGAACTTCCAGGCGGTCGTCGCCCGCAACCGCGGCCCGCTGCGCGACGACACCGCCGACTCGCGCCCGCTCACGCCGCATGAGGTGGCCCGCCACCAGGACGCCGGCGACCTGATCGTCGACATTCGCTCCGAGCGGCAGTTCGACCAGGCGCACATTCCCGGAGCTGTCTGCCTGACCATCCTGCACGCCGGCTTCGGCACCAAGCTTGGCTGGATCGCGGGGGCCGAACGCCGGGTGGTCGTCGTCGGCCGCGACGACGCGGACGCCCGGCGGGCTGCGTCCCTGGCCGCGTCGGTCGGGGTGACCCGCATCGCCGGCCACCTCGCCGGCGGCATGACGTCCTGGCAGGAGGAGGGGCGTCCGACTGCGTCGGTCCCGCGCCTGGAGGCCGCCGACCTAGCGGCCAGGCTCGAGGCCGACCCGTCGCTGCAGGTGCTCGACGTCCGCGAGATCGACGAGTGGGAGCGCGAACATCTGCCTGGATCGGTGCACGTCCCGTACCACGATCTCGCGAGCGTGCCGGCGGGAATCGACCTAGTGCGTCCCGTGGCCGTGATCTGCGCGTCGGGCCGTCGCAGCGCCGTCGCCGCCAGCCTGTTGCTCGCGGCCGGAGCCAGGGAGGCAATCCACGTCGTCGGCGGCGGGGTGGGAGCCGTGTTGCGCGCCGGCTCCGGCGCGGTCTGACGGGGCCCGCCGATGGCACGGGCCACCGAAGCGCCCTCCAGTCCGCCCGCGCCCCCGCGATCGGCGCGCTGGCTGCTCGCCGTGCCGGCGACGGCTCCGCAGGTGCTGGCGGTGGTGGCAATCGCCGTCCTTGGCTCCTCGGACGCCGGCTTCGCTCCGACCCGGTGGTATCCGGCGGCAATCTTCCTGACGGCGCTGCTCGCCCTGTGCGCGTTCCTGCTGCCGCGTCGCTCGGCCGTGCCGGCGCCGGTCCTGCTGGCCCTGGGTGCGATGGCTGCGCTGACGGCGTGGAGCTACCTCTCGATCGTCTGGGCGGACGACCCGGGCATCGCGTGGGCGGGATCGAACCGCACGCTGCTGTTCCTCGTTTGTCTTGCCCTGTTCGCCCTCTGGCGCCAGCGCGGCCGCCACGCGGCGGCGGTGCTTGGGCTGTGGACCGCGTGGGTCATCGGCCTGGCGATCGTGACGCTGATCCGCGTCGACACCACGGCAAACCTCGATCCGCTCTTCATCGGCGACCGGCTGGCCTCCATCGCCGGGTACCCGAACGCGACGGCGGCGGCGCTCATGATGGGGTTCTTTCCAGCGCTCGTGCTCGCCGGACGGCGCGAGATCCCTTGGTGGCTGCGCGGACTTGCCGCCGGCGGCGCCGTCGTGTGCGTCGACGTCGCCCTGCTGGCACAGAGCCGCGGGTCGGCCTATTCGATTCCGATCGTCCTGCTCATCCTGTTCATTGCAGTGCCCGGGCGGCTGCGAACTCTCGCGGTGCTCGCCGCAGCGGGGATCGGCATCGCGCTCACCGCTCCCGGGATCCTGAGCGACCTCGACGACGCTCGTGCGAGCGGGCTGAACGCCGGAGCATTCGACGGGCTCGGCGCGATGGTCGGGATCGGCGCTGCGGCGACGGCGGTCATGGTCGCGATCGGAGCGTTCGTCGACTCCCGCACCGATGTGCTCGCCGAGACCGCGCAGCGGGCCCGGCGCGCGGTGGGCGCAGTCGTGATCGCTCTGGCAGTCGTCAGCGCGGTCGCCGCACTTGTCATCGCCGGCGATCCCATCGGTCGTGCCGCCGACGCATGGGACTCGTTCAAGGGGGGATACACGGAGCAGCAGCTCAAGGCTGAGGGCACTCGGCTGGCCTCCGGCCTGGGCAGCAACCGCTACGACTTCTTCCGGGTCGCGCTTGACCAGTTCGCCGCGGCGCCGATCACCGGCGCCGGAGCCGAGAACTTCCTCGAGGACTACCTCCAGGAAGGGCGCAGCGCGGAGACGCCCCGATATCCGCACAGCGTCATCTTCCGCACGCTCGGCCAGCTCGGCCTCGTGGGGGCAGCCCTGCTGCTCGTGGTGCTGGGCGCGGCCGTTGCCGCGCTGTGGCGCGCGCTGCGCCAAGCCGACGCCATGGCCGGCGCGGTGGCGGGCGCAGCCGCGATCGTGTTCGTCTACTGGTTCGTGCACGGATCCTTCGACTGGTTCTGGGAGTACGGCGGCCTTGGCGCCTCGGCGTTCGCGATGCTCGGCCTGGCCCTCGCGCTCGTACCGCGCGCCGACCGGCCCGACGCGCGCCCGTTCGCCGCGGGCCGGCGCGGCCTGGTCGCGATCCCGGTCCTCGCGGTGGCGGCCTGCACGCTCGTGGCGCCGTGGCTGGCCGAGCGCTGGGTCGACGAAGCCAGCGCCACGTGGTCACGCTCCCCGGGGGAGGCCTTCGACCTGCTGGATCGGGCCGCGGCCGCCAATCCGCTCAGCAGCCGGCCGTATCTCGCCGCCGGCGTGATCGCGGTGCGAGTGGACGACCTGCCACGGGCCCGGGAGGAGTTCCGCAACGCCCTGGAGCGCGAGCCACGCAGCTACTACGCCGCCCTGGAGCTCGGTGCGATCGCCTCGGAGTTCGGGCGCCGGGAGGAAGCGTTGGACTGGCTCGAACGCGCGCGGCAGGCCAGTCCCCGCGATCCGATCGTGCGGCGGGCGATCGCGCGGGTCCGCGCCGGCGGAAGGGTCACGGCCGCAGAGATCAATGCAGCGATCCTCAAGCGCGCCCGGGGGCTGGTGTCGTGATGCGTGGCACGGCGAGGGGCGGGTGTCGCGCCGCGGCCCCCCGGGTGGGACCATGAAGCGCGACATGGCCGAGCTCAGGTCAGAGGAGCCGCGATCGGCCGCGCACGTCGACGAGGACGCCCCGCACCGACCGCTCGCTCCGCGCAAGCTGAGCGCGGAGTGGCTGCTGGACGGTCGCGGCTTTGGCTGGCTGCGGTTCGTCGTCGACTTCGCGATGCTGTGGCTCTCGGTCGCCGCCGCGTTGCTCGGTGCCAACGCGGCCGGCGTTCCCATCGAAGGCCGCTGGGCGCTCTTCCTGTTCCCGTTCGTCGCGGTCCTGCTCCTCCACCTGCGCGGGATGTACCGCACCCGGCTGCGAACGGTGATCCTCGACGGCGTGGCGCCGATCGTCGGGGCAATCTCGGTCGCCGCCATCGCCGTGGTCGCGGTGATCGCCTTCGTCGACGACACCGCGCGACCGGCGCCGCTCGTCGCTCGGGCGTGGGTGTTCGCGCTCATCTACGTCGGCGCGGGGCGCATCCTTCTGGCGCTCAGCCAGCGCCGCGCCCGCGAGCGCGGCGCCCTGTTCCGCCCAGTGCTGATCGTCGGCGCAGGCGTGGTCGGCGCGCTCGTCGCCCGGCGACTCGAGGACGAGCCAGAGTACGGGCTGCGCCCGATCGGGTTCCTCGATGCCGATCCGCCGCCCGACGTCGAGGTCGCCGATCGCCGCGCGCCGGTGCTCGGCTCCCCCGACGACCTCGAGCGGGTGGCCGTCGAGACCGGCGCCAAGTACGTGATCCTCTCGTTCTCGTCGGAGCCGGACGCGGGCCTGGTCCCGATCGTGCGGCGCTGCGAGGCGGAGACGTGCGCCATCAGCGAGTCGTTCTTCTCGGCGTCGGGCGCGAAGTTCGCGCACGCGGCGAGCGCGATGCAGGTGAAGGCGGCGGTGAGTTTCAGAGCGGTCATGGAGCTTCCTGTGGCT
>CAZEKK010000256.1:0-4266 GCA_964512905.1 uncultured Solirubrobacteraceae bacterium | reverse complement strand
AGACCGGCCGCCTCGCCGTCCGGGCCACCGAGGAGGCCGTCCAGATCCACGGCGGATACGGCTACATCGAGGAGTACCCGGTCTGCCGGTTCTACCGGGACGCGAAGATCCTGACCATCGGCGAGGGGACCGACGAGGTCCAGCAGATGGTCATCGCCCGGGCGCTGGGCGCGTGAGGCCGGGCGGGCCGCCTGAAGTGAGGACCCGCTGGTCCGCCCGCTGCTGATCTGGCTGGCGCTCTTCGCCGCCTACGCCGCGACGCTCGGCCTGCCGGCGTTCGGCACGAGCGACTACGGCGGCGACGAACCGCACTACCTCCTGACCGCGGAGTCGATCGTCTCCGACGGCGACGTGGACCTCACCGACGAGTACCGCGCCCGCGCCTACGCGGAGTTCTACCCCCTCGACCTCGACGTCCACGGCCGCCCGACCGGCAACCGGATCCACGAGCCCCACGGCGTCGGCTTCGCCTTGCTCATCGCCCCCGCCTACGCCGTCGCCGGGGCGACCGGGGTCGAGCTCTTCCTGGCCGCGATCGCCGCCCTGGCGTTCGTGCTCGCCGCCCGGCTGGGGCGCCGCATCGTGCCCGAGCCGTGGCCGACCGTCGCGGTGATGACGGTCGGGCTCTCCCCGCCCGCGCTGGCCTACGGCGCCGCGGTCTATCCGGAGTTCGCCGCCGGGGCGCTGCTGGCGGGCGCCGCCCTCGCCGCGCTGCGCCTGCGCGACGACCCGCGCGTGCGGATCGCGGTGCTCACGGGCCTGCTGCTCGCGCCGCTGCCGTGGCTGGGCCCGAAGTACCTGCTGCCCGGCGCCGTGGTGCTCGCGTTCGCCGTCCGCTGGCTGGTGCGCCGGGCGCGCGGCACCGCCGCGCTCGTCGCGGCGGAGATCCCGCTCGCCTCGATCGTCGTCTTCGTGTCGATCAACGAGCGCCTGTTCGGCGGCGTGACGCCCTACGCCGCCGACCTCCCGGGTGAGACGGCCACCGGGGCCGCAGGCCTCGGCGACTACCTCGACCGCGCGCCGCGGCTCGTGGGCCTGTGGATCGACCGCGACTACGGACTCCTGCGCTGGGCGCCGGTGCTGGCGCTGGCCGGGTTCGCGGTGTGGCTGCTGTGGCGCTCGCGGCGCGACCTCGTGGCCCGCGCGCTGCCCGAGCGCGCCACCGCGGAGGCGGCCGCCGCGCTGCTCGCCGCCGTCTGCGCCGCGCAGATCGTCGTCGCGGCGTTCCTCTCCCCGACGATGTTCGGCTTCTGGTTCCCCGGCCGCCACGTCGTCTGCGCGCTGCCCTGCGCCGCGGCGCTGGCCGCCTGGGGGTTCCAACGGGCGCCGCGGACCGGCTGGGCGCTGGCGGCGATCACGCTCGTGGGCAGCGCCTGGCTCTACCTCGAACTGCGGCTCGGCGGGGGCGGGCTGGTGGCCGCGGATTCTTCGGCCCCGTGGGGCCCGCTCGGGGGGCTGCTGCCGCGGTTCGGCACGGGCTCGGCGTGGGCGTCCGTGGCGCTGGTGCTGGCCGCGGCGGCGGCCGTCCTCCTGGCCGCGTACGAGTGGCGCCACTGGCGCAGGACCGCGGGCACGACCCGCCGGGCGTACTCCGGGTAGCGCACGAACGAGCGTCCCTCGGTGCGCCGCCGGTAGTCGACCGGCACCTCCAGGGGCAGGATCCCCTGCCCCCACAGGGCGAGGGTGACGACCTGGGCGTGGTTGTAGTCGTGGCGGATCTCCGCGGCCGCCATCGCCCGCGGCGAGAAGGCGCGGCAGCCGGTCTGGGCGTCGGTGAGGACGTGCCCGCCGATCAAGACCGACGTCAGCGAACTGGCGGCGCGGTTGGCCAGCGCGCGGTGCCAGGTCATCCCCTCGCGCCGGCCGAGGAAGCGCGAGCCCAGGACGTAGTCGGCGCGCCCGGCCAGGATCGGCGCCAGGACGCGGCCGGCGTGCGCGGGCTCGTACTCGCCGTCGGCGTCGATGAGCAGGCACGCGGCAACGCCGCGCTCGCGGGCGGTCGCCAGGCCGGTCCGCAGCGCCGCGCCGACGCCGCGTGAGCGCGTGTGGGCCACCACCTCGGCGCCGGCGTCGCGGGCGCGCGCCGCGGTCTCGTCGGTCGAGCCGTCGTCGACGACGAGCACGTCGAGCGGCACGCCGTCCGCGTCGCGGGGCAGGCCCGCGATCACGCCGCTGATGCGCGGCGCCTCGTCGCGCGCCGGCAGGATCGCCAGGGCGCGCCGGTCGTCCGCGGGCTCCTGGCCGCTGGGCACGCCCTCCGCCGCCGGCGAACCGCCCGGCGTCGGGCCCGCCGCCAGCAGCGGCGCGCCCCGCGCGCCCGCGGGGGCGGGCAGCCCCAGGAGGGCGCAGATCGTCGCGGCCAGTTCGAGGACCGACGCCGGCCGGCCGTCCACCGTGCCGGCGCGGGCGCCTGCGCCCCAGTGGACGTAGGGGACCGGCGACTCGCCCCAGTCGAGGTGGCCGTGGCCGCCGATCCCGCGGCCCTGGCCGTGGTCGGCCATCACGATCACCGCCGCGCCGTCGAGCGCCCCGCGTGCCTCGAGCCAGTCGAGGAACTCGCCGACCCGCTCGTCGGTGTCCGCGAGCTGGTCGAGGTACTCCGGGTTGCGCGTGCCCCGGACGTGGCCGAGCTGATCGGCGGCGAGGAGCTGCAGGACGAGCAGGTCGGGATCCTCTGCCGCGACCACCGCGCGACCGGCGGCGGCCAGCGAGTGATCGAGCCGCGCGGTCGGCTGGACCGAGGTCACGGTGCGAACCGCCTCCTCCCCGAACGGGTCGAGCAGGTGGGCGATGCCGACGAGGCGGCCGCGCCGACCGTGGCGCTCCAGGACGTCGAAGACCGACTCGCAGCGCACGCCCAGGCGCGGCGCGAAGTTCGATCGCATCCCGTGCTCGGCCGGGGCGGCGCCCGTGAGCATCGACGAGAAGCAGACGACCGTGCGCGCCGGGTAGGCGGTGGCGACGTTCAGGAACTCGGTCCCCTCGGCGGCGAGGCGGTCCAGGCGCGGCGTGCGGCCGGCGGCCGAGGCCTGTCGCAGCCGGTCGCGGTTGCAGCCGTCGATCACGACTACGTAGACCCGTTTCGCCGGCCCGGGCCGCGGCGCGGTCCCCTCGCCGCCGGCGGGCGGCGACGGGGCGCGGTCCGGATAGCGCGGCAGCCGCGCCCGGGCGAAGCGGCGCCACGCCCACCAGCCTGCTGCTGCCGCCGCGGCGGCCACGGCGGCGACCCGCGCAGCCGATCCCGCGCCGGGCGCCTGCGCGACCAGGGCGATGGCCGACAGCGTCAGCATCAGCTTGGGAATCTGCTCGAGGGCGTTGCCGGAGGTCGGATCGGAGTCGGTGGCGACCAGGCGCCAGAAGCGCAGCGGATTGGTCCACGGCGCGCCGGTGCGCAGGCGGTAGTAGAGGCCGCCCCAGACCACGACCGTGAAGAGCGCCCAGCCCCCGAGGCCGACGGCGAGCAGGCCCGGCGCCCGCCAGATCTCGAGCACGAGGACGCCGGGAACCGCCACCGCCCACAGGAGCGCCCGCCAGCGCAGCGGGAACGCCGCCCGCGCCCAGACGGCCGAGAGGACCAGGCCGGCGAGCAGGCCCCAGCCGATCGCGCCGCCCGGGCCGGCGCCGATCAGGGCCGCTCCGGCGACCGCCAGCGGCGGATAGACGACCGCGAACGGGCGGCCCTCGTTGAAGACGTTCCAGGCCCGTGCCGCCCAGACCTCGGCCAGACCGGCGCGGCGCGCCCGCGGGCCGGCCTCAGCGGCCGTTGGCACGGGCGAGGATCGTCGCCGCGGCGCTCGACGGATCCAGGCGCCGCTCCACGACCTGCTCGAGCACGGCCTTCGCCTCGGGATCCTCCGCCAGCGCCGCCTCGAGGCGGCGGCGCAGGCGCACCGTGGCCAGCGCGAGCACCTCGTTCGACAGATTGCGCCGGCGGCGCTCCAGGAGCGTGCCCTCGGCCTCGATGTAGGCCCGGTGCTCCTCGAGCGCCGCGGCGAGGGCCTCGACGCCGATGCCCTTCGTCGCCTCCGTGGTGATGATCGGCGGAACCCACCCCTCGTGCGGGCCGAGGGCGAGCACCCCGCGGATCTCGCGGACCATCGTGTCGGTCAGCGGGTGGTCGGCCTTGTTGACCACGATCACGTCGGCGATCTCCATGACACCGCGCTTGATCGCCTGCAGGTCGTCGCCGGCATTCGGCAACTGCAGCAGGCCGAACAGATCCGTCATGCCGGCAACCGCCGTCTCGCTCTGACCGACGCCGACGGT
>CAZEKK010000255.1:0-4302 GCA_964512905.1 uncultured Solirubrobacteraceae bacterium | reverse complement strand
GGACGTGTTTGCCGAGGAGGCCGAGAAGCTCGTCGCGCACCCGGTCGCCGGCGCGATCGAGGCCGTCGAGCGGTTCCCCTACCCCACCGTGGCCGCGCTGAACGGCCATGCGATCGGCGGCGGCCTCGAACTCGCGCTCTCGTGCGACCTGCGCGTGGCCGCCGCGGGCGCCGTGGTGGGGATGCCGCCGGCCAAGCTCGGTCTCGTGTACTCCCACACCGGCCTGCGGAAGTTCCTCGACGCGATCGGCGCGCCGCGCACCCGGGAGCTGTTCCTCACCGGCCGCACGATCCCCGTCGAGGAGGCCCTGGCCTGGGGGCTCGTCAACGCCGTCGTCGCCCCCCACGAGCTGCCGGGCACGGCGCTGGACTGGGCGCTCGAGATCGCTGGCAACGCGCCGCTCTCGCTGCAGGGCAACAAGCGCGTGATCCGGGAGCTGCTCGCCGCCGAGGGCCAGCTCGATCCCGAGATCGAGGCCGAGGTGGTGGCGCTGCGCCACGCCTGCTTCGGCTCCGAGGACTTCCGCGAGGGCGTGCGCGCCTTCGCCGAGAAGCGGGCGCCGCGCTGGCGCGGGCGCTGAGGGCCGGGCCGCCAACCGCCACTAGACTCGCCGGTCATGCCCGCCGAGCTGCTGGTCCTCGTCAAGCACGACTGCGAGACCTGCGACACGGTGCTGCCGGCGCTGGACGCCGCGGCCGCGGCCGGGGCGCCGGTCCGGATCCTCTCCCAGTCGGGCGCCGCCGACACCGCGGCCCAGGCCCGGCGGCTCGGGCTGCACGCCGCGCCGGCGCTCGACGAGGATCTCGAGCTGTCGGCCCGCTTCGACCCCGACGCCGTGCCCGCGACGATCCTGCTCGGGGAGGACGGCACGGAGCGCGACCGCGTCGAGGGCCTCCAGCGCGACCGGCTGGCCGCCGTCGCCGCGGCCGCCGGAGCGACGCTGCACCTCGACGGCCTGCCGGCCCAGCGGCCCGGCTGCGCGAGCGCGACGCGCGATCCGGAGATCGCCGCCCGGATCGCGGCCCGGGTGGCCCGCCGGGACGGGCGGATTCGCGCCCGCGAGGTCGCGCTCGGCGCGCTCGAGGACCCGATCGAGGCGCTGCACGACCGCGGCGTCACCGACGGGCTGCCCGTCGTCCCCCCCACGCCCGAGCGCGTCGTCGCGATGCTCGAGCACACGTCCCGCGACCCGCAGGACCTCGTCGGGATCGTCCCGCCCTACGGCGGCGAGGCGACGGTCGAGAAGGTCGCGATCAACGCCGTCCTGGCCGGCTGCCCGCCGGAGGCGCTGCCGGTCGTGCTCGCCGCGGTGGAGGCCGCCTGCGCCGAGGAGTTCGCCTGGCACGGCCTCATCGCGACCACCCACCCGGCCGGGCCGACCGTGATCGTCTCGGGCCCGTACGCCGACGAGATCGGCATGAACAGCGCGGGCAACTGCCTCGGGCAGGGCAACCGGGCCAACGCCACGATCGGCCGCGCGCTCCAGCTCGTCGGGCGCAACCTCGGCGGCGGCCTGCCCCAGCGCGAGGACCGGGCGGCCCACGGGCAGGCCGGCAAGTTCACGAGCTGCTTCGCCGAGCGTCTGGACGCCACGTGCCCGTGGATCCCGCTCGCCGTCGACCAGGGGCTCGGGCCGGCCGAGACGGGCGTGACCGTGATGGCGACCGAGGCTCCGCGGATCGTCGTCGACCAGCTTGCGCGCGATCCCGATGGTTTGTGCGCGAGCCTCGCCCCGGCCCTGGAGTCCGTCGCCCACCCCAAGCAGCGGCTGGCCTGGGACGCGCTGCTGCTCGTCGGGCCCGAGCACGGCCGGATCTTCGCGCAGGCCGGCTGGGACCGGGCGCGGGTCCGCGAGCGCCTGCACGAGCTGACCCACTCCCCCGCGGCCGACCTCGTCCGCGGCGCCGGGGGCTCGCCCGAGGGCATCGACCCGAAGTGGGTGACCGATCCGGCGATGCCGGTCGCGAAATTCGCCGCCCCGGAGCGGATCATGCTCGCCTATGCTGGCGGCGATGCGGGGCTCTTCAGCATGGTCTTCGGCAGCTGGGCCGCCGGCGAGATCGGCTCGGCGCCCGTGACCCGCAGCGTGGAGGCGTGGCGGTGACCGCGGACGGGCGCGGCCTCGTCGTGCTCGATCCGACCGCCGAGCGCGAGGCCGCCGAGCGGCCCCTCGCCCCGCGCCTGCGCCCCGGCCAGGGCGCGCGGATCGCGCTGCTGGACATCCGCAAGCCGCGCGGCGACGTCTTCCTCGACGAGCTCGAGCGCCTGCTGCGCGACGGCGGCCACGAGGTGCAGCGCACGGCGAAGCCCACGTTCACGAAGCCCGCCCCGGCCGACCTGCGCCGCGAGATCGCCGAGCACTGCGACGCGGTCATCGAGGCGCTCGCCGACTGAGGATCCTGCGTGTCCTGCGGTCTGCGGGACGTCGCCGAGTTCGAGCAGATCGGCCGGCCGGCGGTGCTCGTTGCCTCCGGCGCCTTCGCCGAGGCCGCCGAGCGCCAGGCCGCGCTGCTGGGCCAGCCGGGGTTGGCCCGCGTGATCGTCGGCCACCCGGTGCAGGACCGGACCGACGACGAGATGCGGGCGCTGGCGCGCAGCGCCCTCGACGGCCTGCTGGCCGCGCTGACGGCCTGAGCACCGCGGGCGACCACGCGCGGCGCTAGCCTCCGCCCGCCATGCGCCCCGCCTTCACGACCGCATGAGCGACGCGCCTGCGTCCGCGCGCCAGACTCCCGACGTCGCGACCCAGAGCCTCGCCAGGCCGACCGCCGTCATGGCCGTCGGCACGGCGCTCTCCCGGATCACCGGCCTCGGCCGGACGATCGCGATGGCCTTCGCCCTCGGCGTCGCCGAGTCGCGCCTCGCCGACTCGTACAACCTCGCCAACACGCTGCCGAACGTCATCTACGAGCTGATCCTCGGCGGAGTCCTGACGAGCATCTTCATCCCGCTCGTGGTCCAGGAACTGCGCACCAAGGACCACGACGACGCGTGGCGATCCGTCTCGGCGCTGGTGAGCACCTCGCTCGTCGTGCTCGCCGGCTGCACCCTCGTCGTCCTCGTGGCCGCCCCGGCAGTGGTCGACCTGTTCACCGAGAAGGCGTCGGGCGCCGCCCAGGCCCAGCAGCGCGACCTCGCCACGGGGCTGCTGCGGATGTTCGCGCCCCAGATCTTCCTCTACGGCTTCGCGGCGATCGCCGCCGGCCTCCTGAACTCGCACGGCCGCTTCGCGCTGCCGATGTTCGCGCCGATCCTCAACAACGTCGTCGTGATCGCCACCTTCCTGACCTTCGCGGCGGTGGCCGCCGACGCGCCAACCGCCGCGTCGGTGAACGACTCGACCGGCCAGCAGCTGCTCCTGGGGCTCGGCACCACCGGCGGCGTGCTCGCGATGGCGCTGCTCTACCTGCCCGCGCTGCGGGCGCTGCCGGGCCGGCTGCGGATGCGCGTGGACTTCCGCCATCCCATGGTCCGGCGCCTCGCCGAGCTGTCGGCGTGGACGGTCGGCTACGTCGTCACGAACACCCTCGGGTTCGCGGTCAGCTTCTACCTGGCCAACGAGGTCCAGGGCGGCGTCACCGCCTACGTGACCGCCTACGCCTTCTTCCAGCTCCCGATCGGGATCGCCGCGGTCTCGATCATGACGGCGCTCGTCCCGCGGCTGTCGGCGCGCCACACCGACGGCGACGAGGCGGGCTTCCGCGACGCGATCTCGCAGGGCTTCCGGACGACGGCGCTGCTGCTGCTCCCGGCGACCGCCGCGCTGATCGTGCTGTCTGACCCGATGATCTCGATCCTCCTCGAGCACGGCGTCGTCAAGGCCGAGAGCGTCGACCTCGTGTCGAGCGTGCTGGTCTACTTCGCCATCGGCCTGCTGCCGTTTGCGACCTATCAGCTGCTGATGCGCTCGTTCTACACCCGCCAGGACGCCCGGACGCCGGCGCTCGTCAACGTCGTGGAGAACGCTGCGACCGTGGCGCTGGATTTCGCGCTGTTCCCCACGATGAAGATCCAGGGCCTCGCGCTGGCGCACACCCTCGGGTATGTGATCGGATGCGGCGCCGGCGGCTGGGTCCTCGTGCGGCGGGTCGGGGCGCTGGACTGGGGCCACATCGGCCGCGAGTTCGCCAAGAGCGCCGCCGCCGCCGCGCTGGCCGGCGCGGCCATGCTCGGGATCGTCGCGCTCGGCGACGCGGCAATGAGCCCGGGCGACCTGCGCTCGCTGGCCGAACTCGTGGTCGGGGGGATGGCGGGCGTCGGGGTCTTCGTCCTCGCCGCGCGGCTCTTCCGCGCCGAGGACCT
>CAZEKK010000254.1:0-4309 GCA_964512905.1 uncultured Solirubrobacteraceae bacterium | reverse complement strand
AGCGCCATGACAGCCTCGTGGAGGAGATCCGGGCGATCGTGCCGTTCAATCTGCGTCCCCTCGACGCGCCGCTGCCGCGCGACCTCGGGAACCGCTTCGGCCTGGTGACGCTGCCGCTGCCCGTCGGGGCCGAGGAGCCCGCAGACCGGCTGGCCGCGGTCAAGAAGGGCATGGCCGCGATCAAGCGCTCGCCGGAGGGTCCGGTGGCCTACGCCGTGCTCGGCGCCATCGGCGCCACGCCGGTCCAGGTGGAGAGCGCGCTGCTGGACTTCTTCACGGCGAACGGATCGACGGTGCTCACGAACGTCCCGGGCCCGCGGGAGACGGTCTACCTCGCCGGCGTGCCCGTGCGCGGCGTGCTCGTCTGGGCGCCGGTGGCGGGGAGCATGGCGATGAGCGTCTCGATCCTCAGCTACGACGGGGACGTGACCGTCGGCGTGATGACCGACGCCGGCCTCGTCCCCGATCCGGACACGATCGTCGACGCGTTCGTCGAGGAGCTCGGGCGCCTGGAGGCGCTGGCGGCCTCCTCACCGAAGGGCCGCTGACGCGACCGGGGCCGGATTGACGGCGGGCCGCTGACGCGCGACGGGCCGGGGGCTGCCCCCCGGCCCGTCGCGAAACGGCGTGCGGCCTCTGCCTACCGCGTGCGCGGGGCGAGCACCCGGAACGACACGGTGCGCAGCGCGGACACGTTGCCCGCGGCGTCGCGGGCGCTCAGCGTGATCCGGTAGCGGCCCGGGGCATAGGCCTTGCGGCCGGCCTTCGCGTTGAAGGCGAGGCGGTTGGCCGCGGCCGTGCCGGCGACGGTGCGCGTGGCGACGGTCGCGTAGCGGACGCAGGACTTCGCGCGGCGCAGCGCCCGGGTCGGCTTCACGCAGGCCTTGCCCTTGCGCTTGCCGGCCAGCGCGCGCTGGAAGCGCACCGTCACCCGCGCGGCCTCCGACAGGGTGAACCGCAGCGACCGGACCTGGCCGGCGCGCAGGGTCGCCGACGACAGCGAGACCTTGGACAGCGCCGGCTTGGTCGTGTCGGGGGTGGTCCCGCCGCCACCGCCACCGCCGCCGGTGGGCGGCGTGACGCCGGTGATGCGGACGATCTTGCCTGGGTCGACGCCGTTCTCGAGGCTGATCCAGAGCGTGTTCGTGGCCTCAGGCCCGACCGTGATGTAGCGCGGCCCGTATCCAGCAGGGAAGCCGCTGGTGATGCGGGTGACATCACCGGTGGTCGAGAGACGCGTCACGCCAGCGGTGAAGAAGTTGGCGAACCAGTAGGCGCCGTCGGCGCCGAAGGTGGCGCCGAACGGGTCGGTCGTCGGCACGTCGCTCTTCTGCGGCTGGCCACCAGGCGTGATCCTCCCGATCTGGTGCGGCACATTCCCGGGGTTCGAATACGCGACCTGGGTTCCAGGGCCGGTGGCGATCTCCTCGGGGCCGCCGCCCACGGTGTAGCTCGTGGCCACGGTGCCGTTCGTGTTGAGGGCGATGATCCGTCCGAGGCCGTCGTTCTTGCTCGCCGCGTAGAGGAGGCCGTCTCCGCCGCGCGTGAGGCCGCGCGCGTCCATGTCGACGCCGTCGGGACTGATAGTGAACTGGTTGCCGGGGAGATTGCCGTCGCCTGGGCTGGCAGGGGGGATCCGGAAAAGCGTCTTCCCGCTGATCGCCCAGAGGTTGTTGTCGGCGCCCACGGCGATCCCCCGGGGGTTGGCCAGGAGTGTGATCGTCGCCTTGGTGGCAGTGGCGGGGCTCCCGGGCGGAATCTTCGCGACGCCGTTGCCAACCGGTACCCAGAGGTTGTCGTCGGGTCCGGTGGTGATGCTGGCTTCGGGGGTCAGTGTGATGCCTTGGCCACTGAGATCGTGCAGCGTGCGATCCCCGTTCGGAGCGAAGCGCGCGAGATCTGGGTTGGCGCCCGCGCCGTCGAGGACCACCCAAACGGCCCTGTCCGGGCCGACGGTCATGTGCCCAGGCTTGCTCGGGACGTCGTACACGCCGTTGACCGCCGGCTCGGCGGACGCCGCCGCCGGAAGGGCGGCGACCGCGGCCAGGGCGGCGCCGGCGGCGATGAAGGTGCGAATGCTGCGGTTCATGGTCTGGTCTCCTGAGGGAAATGGTGCGATGGACAGACCGTACGGGCGCGGGAGCGCCGCAAGTGCGGCAACTGTGGCACACCGAGTGTCACGGCCACGACACTTCATGGACAGCGCGAACGCCGCACACTCACCGACGCAGCGCCCCAACGTGACGGTCGCCGCCTCGCCAGGGCTGGGCAGAGGATCCCGTGCGTGCGCATCGAATAGCGCGGCATGACCGAGGGCGAGCGGCTCGTCGAGTGGCTCCGTCGCATGTGCAACGACTACGTGTTCGACATCGTGGCGGTCTACCGGCGAGAGGGAGGGCACGGCTGGCCCCTCGTGGCGAGGGACGCCCGCGACCTCGAGCGCCAGCTGGCCGGCGGCGGACACTTCGCGGCGTTGCCACGCGAGCCGGCCGCCCTCGCCAACATCATCGAGGTGTCGCTCGTCGATTTCGTGCTGGCCGCGGTCGACGCGACGCCCGGCATCCAAGCGCGGCGCGGAACCGAGCGGGGCTATCCCGATATTGAGATCGGAGGCGAGGCCTTCGACGGGGGGTACCACGCCGTTGACGTGAAGGTGGCGCGGCGCGCCGCAAGCGGGCGCAGGACCCAGAGCCGCATCACGCTCTACACGGGCAACACGTACTTCCGGTACCCGCAGCTGCAGTGGCCCGGCACGTTTCGACCGTTCCGCGACTATGCGAGCCACGCCGACCTGATCGCGGTCTACTCGCTGGACGTTGAGTCGAGCGCCCGGGTGGCCGATCTCGAGATGATCGTGCAGGAGCCGTGGCGCATCGCATCCAAGCAGCGGTCGTCCACCACCCGCGAGTACCTCGGCGCCGTGCAGTCGCTCGACGACCTCCGTGCCGGGCGCGGCGAGTTCGAGACAGAAGCGGACTTCTATGCCTTCTGGCGCCGCTACCCGTTCCGCATCGGGCGTGCCGTCCAGCAGCAGCTCGACCGCCTGCTCGCCGCCACCCCAGAGGGCGCCAACGGCGAAGAACCCTAGGCCGCGACCAGCCCGCTCGCTGCGGACGATCGCAACTCCGACGCGCGGGTGAACGCGGCGGCGACGCGCTCGGCCAGCAGCGGGGGAACGGCATTGCCGACCTGCATCTGAACGGAGCGGCGGGATCCAGCGATCAGGTAGTCGTCGGGGAAGCCCTGGATGCGCATGGCCTCCAGCCGCCTGAGCCGACGATTGCGCCAGTGGAACGGGCCGACGTACGGGCCGGGCTGGGCCTGAACCGTCGGCGAGGGCTGGCCGGGGTCGAGTTTGAGGAGGAAGCTCCAATAGCGCTTGCGCCAGCCGAACAGCGGCTCGGGATGGCCGCGCTTGGCGGTGTAGTAGAGGTAGTTGTCGCCGGGCGGAACTGCCGGCAGGAGGTGCCCGTACTTCCCTCCGACCCGCTCCTCGGGCTCCTCGAGATCGTCTCGGTCCTCGAGGTCCCCGATGGCCTCGCCGGACGTCACGTGGGGGAGCAGCGAGCGGTCCCAGCGCTGCCTCGTTTCGTGCGGCCCGCCATGGGTGGGCGCCGGGAGCGCGGGGGCGCCGTCGAGCGAGCCGACGATGAAGAGCCGTTGTCGGCGCTGCGGCACGCCGTGGTCGGCGGCCAGCAGCGCCTGATGGCTGACCTGGTACCCGAGCCGATCGAACGTCTCGAGGAGCAGCTCAAGCCAGGGCCGATTGTGGTTGCGGTAGGCGAGCGCGAAGACGTTTTCGAGGACGAACCCGCGCGGGCGGGCCTCGTCGAGGATCCGCAGATAGTGCTCGAGGAGGCTCGCGTCGGGGTCGAGGCCGTGCCGCTTGGAGGCCAGCCAGTACCCGGACTTCGAGAACGGCGTGCACGGCGGTCCTCCGATCAGCAGCTCGGCTTCGCCTGCCTTGACTGAGCCGGCGGCGAGCAGCTCTCGGGTGGGCACAGCCCGGATGTCGGATTGGATCACGTGGGCGTGCCGGAAGTTCGCTCGCAGCGTCGTGCACGCATCAGCGTCGTGCTCAACGCACGCGCGCACGCGAAACCCTGCTCGCTCGACCCCGAGGTCGAGTCCGCCGGCGCCGCTGAAGAGTGAGAGGGCAACCGGTTCGCTCATCGGAAGAAGCCATGGTGGCGGTATCGGCGGACAGACCAAGGCGTCCAAGACCGGGACGCACCCCCTGGACATACGACACAGGATTCCGCTATTCTGCGTCGGGTCGAAGGGAAGTATCCCGACGGCGAGCATCGTC
>CAZEKK010000253.1:0-4349 GCA_964512905.1 uncultured Solirubrobacteraceae bacterium | reverse complement strand
ACCCTGGCGGTGGGGCCGACCGACGACGAGCGGATCTCGCGGATCACCATGACGCTGGACGGGGCGACGCAGCCGATCGACCAGGTCACCAAGCAGCTGCACAAGCTCGTCAACGTGCTGAAGATCCGCGACCTGGAGCCAGGGGAGACCGTCGCCCGCGAGCTGGCGCTCTTCAAGGTGGCCGCCGACGGGCAGAGCCGGGCCGAGCTCATGCAGGTCACGGAGATCTTCCGCGGCAAGGTCGTGGACGTGAGCCGGCGGTCGGTGACCGTCGAGATCACCGGCACCGACGACAAGATCGAGGCGTTCGAGCGGATGGTCCGCCCGTTCGGCCTGGTCGAGATGGTCCGCACGGGCGAGATCGCGATCGCCCGCGGGCGGTCCGAGACCTAGCAGGGCCCCCCGCCGGCGTTCCTTCGGGCGCGCCGGGGCGTACTCATGGCAGGACCATGCCGCTGACCATCACCGCCGCCGCCGACGCCGCGCTCGACGCGGGCGCCCGCCTCGTGCTCGAGCAGCGCCTGGCCGACGCGATCGCCGCGGCCCGGGCGACCGGCGGGGAGGCGCTGGCCGCGGTGACCGTGCGGGCCGCTGCCGGGACGGATCCGAGCGCGGTCGTCGCGGCCTCGCGGCGGCCGGGGGAGCCGTGGTTCGCCTTCGAGGAGCCCGAGCGCGACGGCAGCGCCGTGGCCGCGCTGGGCTGCGTGCGCGAGATCGAGGCGTCCGGCCCCGGTCGCTTCGCCGCCGTCGCCGCGGCCTGGCGCGGGCTCGCGGCCCAGGCGCGCGCCGATCCGCCCGACGGCCCCGCCGGCGCAGGCCTGATCGCGACCGGCGGCTTCGCCTTCGCGCCCGACGGCGGCGCCGCGCCGGTGTGGTCGGGCTTCCCGCCCGCCTCGCTCGTCGTGCCCGAGGTCGCGCTGGCCCGTCGCGGCGGCGACGTGCGGCTCACGCTGGCCGCCCTCGCCACCCCGGACGACACCGTGGAGGACCTGACCGCGAGGCTCGAGCGCCGGCTGGCGAGCCTGCGGCCCGGCCCGCTGCCGCTGCTTGACCCCGCGCCGGTCGGCCGCATCCGCGTGGGCGGCGCGATGCCCCCCGAGCACTACGTCGAAGCCGTCCAGCGGGCGGTCGAGCGGATCCGGGCCGGGGAGATCGAGAAGATCGTCCTGGCGCGCGAAGTGCAGGTCCACGCCGCCGGCGCGCACGACCCCGCCGCCATCCTCGGGCTCCTGCGCGAGGCGTTTCCGGCCTGCTTCGTGTTCGCGGTCGGTCGCGGCGACGCCGCCTTCGTGGCCGCCTCGCCGGAGCTGCTGGCGCGGCGCGAGGGCCAGCGGGCCAGCACCGTCGCCCTCGCCGGCTCGACGCGGCGCAGCGCCGATCCTGCTGTCGACGACCACCTCGGCGAGCAGCTCCTGCACTCGCCCAAGGACCGCGAGGAGCAGGCGATCGTCGCGCGGCGGATCGAGCGCACGCTGCGCCCCCATGCGCTGTGGGTCACCGCGGCGCCCGAGCCCGCGATCGTGCGGATGGCGAACATCCAGCACCTGGCGACCCCGATCCGCGCGCAGCTCGCCTCGCCGGTCGGCGCGGTCGACCTGGCCGGGCTGCTGCACCCGACGCCGGCGGTGGGCGGCGAGCCGTTCGACCGCGCCCAGCGAGTGATCCCGGCGCTCGAGGGCATGGACCGCGGCTGGTACGCCGGGCCGGTGGGCTGGACCGATGTCGCCGAGGACGGCGAGTTCTGCGTGGCGCTGCGCTGCGCGCTGCTGCGCGGGCAGGTCGCGCACTGCTACGCCGGGGTCGGCGTGGTGCGCGACTCGGAGCCTGCCGCCGAACTGGCGGAGACCGAGATGAAGCTCGCCGCCCTGCTGCCCGTGCTCGCGGGCTGACGGAGCGGCCCCGGCCCGTCAGCCGCCGAGCGCGTCGGCGACCGCGGCCCAGCAGCGCCGGTGCACCGCGACGTTCTCGGCGCGGTCGGTGCGGATCTCGAGCACCCGGACGCCCCGGTCCGGCGGCGCCGCGACCGCCGCCGCGAGCGCGTCGCGGTCCTCGATCGCCGCGTGCCCGGCGCCGAACGCGGCGGCGATCGCCGCGAAGTCGAGGCCGTGCGGCGTGGCGATGTGCTCCTCGAACGCCGCAGCGGCGCCGGCGACGGGGAGGAAGTGGAAGATGCCGCCGCCGTCGTTGTTGATCAGCACGACCGTGAGTGCGAGCCCGTGACGGCGGGCGCTGATCAGGGCGGTGGCGTCGTAGGCGAAGGCGACGTCGCCGATCAGGAGCGTGACCGGGCGACCGGCGGCGCCGGCGCCGAGCGCCGACGCCACGGTGCCGTCGATCCCGTTCGCGCCGCGGTTGGCGAGCACGAGCGGCCCGTCCTCGCGCAGGGGGAAGAAGGTCTCGACGTCCCGGATCGGCATCGACGAGGCGGCCCAGACCGTCGACTGGGCCGGGGCGGCGGCGCCGACCGCCGCGGCCACGGCGGGCTCGCTCAGCGCGCCGGCGAGCGCCTGGCGAAGCGCGGCGGCGGCGCGGGCGTCGGCGACCCGCCACCGGTCCAGCCACCCGGGGTCGGCCGGGCGCGCGCTCGCGGCCAGCGCGGCGAGCACCCCCGGGGCCGGGGCCGGGACGATCTCCTCCAGGCTCGCGTCGGGGTCGGGGAACGTGCCGGTCGTGCCGATCGCGACCTGCGCGCAGTCGCGAGCCGCGAGCCACGCGCGCAGCGGCTTGGACGTCGGGAGATCGCCGACGCGCAGGATGAGGTCGGGAGCCATCTCCGCGGCGAACGGGGCGTGGCGCAGCAGGGCATCGTAGTGCGCGACCGCCGCCGGCCCGCGCCGCGCGCCGGACACGGGGTCGGCGAGCACCGGGGCGCCCCAGGCCGCGCCGAACGCGGCGGCGTCGCCGCGGGCGGGCCGATCGACGGCAGCGTCGGTGCGCCCGGCGACGACCAGCGGCCGCCGCGCCGCCGCGAGGCGCTGCGCCAGGCCGGTCGGCGCCGCAGGCCCGCCCGCGCCCGAACGCCGCACCCACGGCCGGCCGCCCGGACGGCCGGGCGCCGGCGCCGGCCGGCCGGCCGGCGGCACGAGCGGCTCGCGGAGCGGAAAGTTGAGGTGCACCGGGCCGGGGCGGCCGGTCTGCGAGGCCCAGGCGGCCCGGCAGGCCAGGGCCCGGATCCAGGCGACGGTGGCGGGGCTCGGGTCGTCGACCCCGACCTCCCAGAACTGCTTGACCGTTGCGCCGTAGAGCTTGACCTGGTCGATCACCTGGCCGGCGCCCACGTCGCGCAGCTCCGGCGGGCGGTCGGCGGTGAGGACGACGAGGGGGACGCCGGCCTCGCGGGCCTCGTGGACGGCGGGGGCAAGCTCGGCGGCCGCCGTGCCCGACGTGCAGGCGACCACGACGGGCGCCAGCGTCGCCTTGGCGAGGCCGAGTGCGAAGAAGCCGCTCACGCGCTCGTCGAGGTGCGACCAGCAGCGGATCCGGTCCTCGGCGGCCAGCGCGAGCACGATCGGCGACGACCGCGAGCCGGGGGAGGTGCAGGCGTTGGCGACGCCGCAGCGCGCCAGCTCGTCGGCGAGCGCCTCCAGCAGCACGTGGCTGCCGCCGACGGGGTTCCCTGGCGCCTGTGGGCTGGTCATGATGGGGGCCGTGCCAGCGACGATCGTGCTGCTGCACGGCTTCACGCAGACCGGCGCGAGCTGGGATGCCGTGCGGGCGCTGCTGCCCGAACGCTACCGCGTGCTCGCGCCGGATATCCGGGGGCACGGCGCCGCCGCCGGCGTGCGGCCCATCACCGTCGAGGCGGTGGTCGGGGACGTGCTGGGCATCGCGCCGGACCGCGTCGTGCTGGCCGGGTACTCGATGGGCGGCCGTCTGGCGCTCCACGTCGCCCTGGCGGCGCCCGAACGCCTGGCCGGTCTCGCGCTCGTCGGCGCCACCGCGGGGATCGACGATCCCGCGCAGCGCGCGGAGCGCCGAGCGGCCGACGCCGCCCTCGCGGACCGCATCGCGGGCCTGGGCGCCGCCGCCTTCGCGGACGAGTGGGAGCGCACGCCGGTGCTCGCCGACCAGCCCCCGGCGGTCCGCGCCGCCGCGCGGGCGCTGCGGCTGCGCCAGGACCCGGCGGCGCTGGCGCAGGCGCTGCTCGGCCTCGGGCCGGCCGCATGCTCGCCGGTCTGGGACCGTCTGGGCACGGTGAGGGCGCCGGCGATCGTCCTGGCCGGCGAGCGGGACGCCCGCTACCGCGAGCTGGCCGCTCGCCTGGGGGCCGCGCTGCCGGCCGCCGAGGCCCGGGTCGTGCCGGGCGCCGGCCACGCCGTGCACCTCGAGGCGCCGGATGCGGTCGCCGC
>CAZEKK010000252.1:0-4370 GCA_964512905.1 uncultured Solirubrobacteraceae bacterium | reverse complement strand
GCCTCGTCGGCGATGTCCGACACCCGGCAGCCGTGGAAGCCCTGCCGGGCGAAGACCCGCACGGCGGCGTCGAGGATCTGGCGGCGCTTGGCCTCGGCCCCGCGGGCGCTGGGCGCACCGGTGCGCTGGGCGGCCATCAGACGCGGGCCTCGGCCGGCCACGCGTAGGCGTCGGGGCGCCGGTGGTGCAGGGCTGGGATCCGCCGCCGGACCTCGTCGACGGTGCCCAGGTCGAGATCGGCGGCGATGACCGCCTCGTGGTCGGGCGCCTGGGCCAGGACGATGCCCCACGGGTCGACGATCATCGAGCGCCCGCCCGAGGCCAGCTCGGCGGTGTGCCGCCCGACTTGGTTGGCCGCGACGACGAACGCCTGGTTCTCGATGGCGCGCGCCCGCACGAGCACGCCCCAGTGGTCGCGGGTCGTGGTGAGCGTGAACGCCGACGCGAGCGACATCACGGTCGCGCCGCGCAGCGCGAGGATCCGGTACAGCTCCGGGAAGCGCAGGTCGTAGCAGATGGTGAGCCCCAGGCCGGTGCCATCGGCGAGCGCGCTCGTGACGATCTCGTCGCCCGCGGCCTCGGTTGCCGACTCGCGGTACTCGACGCCCGCCACCTCGACGTCGAAGAGGTGCAGCTTGCGGTAGACCGCCACGACGTCGCCGTCGGGTCCGACGTGCACCGAGGTGTTGCGGGCGCGGTCGTCGCCGGGCACCGCCTCGACGAAGGAGCCGGCCACGAGGTCGATCCCCAGTTCGGCCGCCGTCGCGCGCGCCCAGGACACCGTCGGCCCGTCGAACGGCTCGGCGGCAGCGGCGACCACGTCGGTCCCGCCGAACGCCGTCCACTTCTCGGGCAGCACCACCAGGTCGGCCCCGCGCGCGACCGCCGCGCGCACCAGCCGGTCGGCGGCCTCGCGGTTGCGCGCCGTATCCTCGGTTGCGTTGAGCTGGACGGCAGCGGCCCGCATGGCGTGAACGTTCTCCCCGCTCGCAGTGGATTGACTCGTCAGTCAGATCCCGAACGCGCCAAGGATACCCGCCCATGACCGTCACGACGCCCCCCGCTCCGTACCGCGGCCCCACCGCCGGCCGCCCCGCCGGGATCCCGCTGCCGCCGGGCCGCATGCCCTTGGTGCGCGGCGGCCGCATGCTGAAGCGCTGGCTGTACCTCGGTGCCTACGGGCCCGACCTCATGCTCTGCGCCGGCAGCGTCCAGGTCGGGCCGGCCCGCCAGTCGTTCTGGGCCGTCTGGGATCGGGAAGCGCGTCAGCTTCACGAGCGCACCGTCATGCGCGGCGGGCCGGTCCGGATGGCGCCCGGCCTGGCCAGCGTCAAGGATCGCGGCGTCGAGATCGAGCTCGGCTTCGACGAGGGATCGGCGATCGAGGTCGTGACGCCCATCGGCACGCAGTACGCCTGGACGCGCAAGCAGGCGCCGGTCCGCGTGCGCGGCACCGTCGATCTCGGCGGCGACCTGCGCCTCGTCGACCTCCACGGCGTGATCGACGAGTCGGCCGGCTACCACGCCCGCCACACGGCCTGGCGCTGGTCGGCGGGCGTCGGCGCCGACGACGCCGGGCGCGACATCGCCTGGAATCTCGTCGACGGCATCCACGACTCCCCCGTCGACAGCGAGCGGACCGTCTGGGTCGCCGGCGAGCCGCGCGAGGTCGGCCCATGCACGTTCGCCGACGATCTCTCGTTCGTCGAGATCGAGGGCGGCGGCCGTCTCGCCTTCGAGCAGGAGGCCACGCGCGCGCGGCGGGACAGCCGGGTGATCGTGGTCAGCGAGTACGAGCAGCCGTTCGGGACGTTCACCGGCGACCTGCCGGGGGGAGTCCGGCTCGCCGAGGGGTACGGCGTCATGGAACGGCACGACGTCCGCTGGTGACGGCGGCGCGGTCCGTCGCGGCTGCGCGCGCTCGCGGCGGCCCCTTCGAGGATCTCGTGCCGGTCGCCCAGCCGTGCGCCCGGCGGCTCCGTCCCGCCGCCGCGACGCTGGGACCTGGCCTGTCTGCGGGCAGCCCGCGATCGGATGCCGCTTGCGCCTAGGCAGGAGGCCGACAGTTGCGCGCGTGTCGCGACGCCGTGCTGTTGCGAAGCGAGCGCCGCGATTGCGTGATCGACGGTCGGTCCCGAAGCCTGGGCCTGGAACGTCCCGTGGTGCGTCGATTCAGGCCCAGGCTGGGGCATGTGCCGACCGTGGCACGCTCCACGCGCGGACTCAGCACCCGTTCGTGCCGGGAGTGCTGCGAGTGTGTTCCGAGATGGTGGAGAGCGTGGCGCAGGCGCCGCCGGCGCGGGCCGGCGTAGCCACCGCGCGCCTGACACCACCCGGCACCAGCCCCCGTGCCACCGGCACGCATGCGGTCGCCGTGCACCGCCAGACCGCGGCCGGCCATCCGCCGATTGCACGCAGAACGTCCGGCGATGGGCACTACCGTCCGCGCTGGCGCCGCAGTTCGGCGAGCATGAGCTTCGAGTGCATCGCTCCGATCAGCTCGCGCAGCGGCTCGGCTCCGGCGGCGACGATCTCGGCGGCGCGGTCGACCTCGACCTCGCCGGCCAGCCGGTCCAGGAGCGTGCGGACCTCCTCCTCGACGAGCGGCTGCAGGGCCTCGCGATAGCGCAGCGTGTCGTAGACGGTGAAGCCGATGGCCTCGTCGTAGCCGCCGGCCCGGAAGCGCGTGATGGCGGCGATGATCTCCACGTCGTCCGGGTCGTAGCCGCGCGCCGTCGGGCTGAGGATCTCGAGCTCCTCCAGCCGGTCGAGCACGTTGTCCGGAAGCTCGTAGGTGCGCCGCACGTCGGCACGCGAGACGCGGCCGCCCTCGCGGGCGCCGATCGCCCGCTCGAGGATCCGGTCCTCGACGTCGACGAGCGCGGCCGCCCGGTCCGGATCGTCCTCCAGCACCCCGCGGATGAGCCGCAGCGGCATGAACCGATCCTCCTGAAGGCGCTTGATGAGCTTGATCCGCTCGACGAACTCGGGCGGGTAGTACGCCATGTTCCTCGACGTCCGGACCGGCTCGGGCAGCAGGCCCTCGCGGAGGTAGTGCTTGATGGTGCCGGTGCTGACGCCCGACTGCTCGGCGAGCTCGGACATCTTCAGGAGGCCGTCGTCGTTCATCCGGACAGGAACGACCCGCGGTCTCCGGCGCCGGGCGGACCCGCAACCGCCCCGGCGGCCATCAGCGCCTCGATCTCCTCACTGGTCAGCCCGGCCGCGGCGAGGACGTCGGCGGTGTGCTCGCCCAGCGCCGGGCCGGGAGCGCGCACGCCGCCGGGCGTGCGGGAGAGCTTCACCGGCACGCCGAGCTGGCGGACGGGCCGATCGGCGCCCGGCTGGTCGACCTCGACGACCATCTCGCGGGCGCGCACGAGGTCCGAGTCCAGCGCCTCGTCGAGGTCGAGCACGGGCTCCAGGCAGCAGTCGTGGTCGGAGGCGAAGGCGCGCCACTGCTCGCGCGTGCGCTCCCCGAAGACCTCCTCGACGGCGGCGTGCGCGGGCGACCCAGGGGGGTCGAACTGCCGCTCGATCAGATCCTCGCGCCCGACGCCGCGACACCACGCCGCCCAGAACTTCGGCTCGAGCGCGCCGAGCGTCACCCACCCGTCCGCACAGGGATACGGCCGGTAGCAGATGACCGACCCGGCGAGGATCGGATCGCCGCGCTTCGGCACGATGCCGTCGCAGAGATACGAACCCGCCACCATCGCCAGCCACGACAGCGAGCCGTCGGCCATCGAGACGTCGACGAATTGGCCCTCGCCGCTGCGGTCGCGCTCGCGCAGCGCCGCGAGGATGCCGAAGGCGGCCATCAGGGCCCCGCCGCCGATGTCGGCGATCTGGCCCGCGGCCTGGACGGGCGCCCCGCCCCGGTCCCCCGTCAGGCCGAGCAGCCCGACGAGGCCGAGATAGTTCAGGTCGTGGCCCGAGCGGTCGCGGTTGGGGCCATCCTGCCCGTAGCCGCTGATCGCGCAGTAGACCAGGCCGGGGTTGTCCTGGCGCAGGCGCTCGTAGCCGACGCCGAGGCGGTCGAGCACGCCGGGCCGGAACGACTCGAGGACGACGTCGGCGCGCGCGGCGAGGCGCAGGAAGGCCTCGCGACCGCCGTCGGATTTCAGGTCGATCCGCACCGAGCGCTTGTTGCGGTTGATCGAGAGGAAGAGCGCGGACTTCGCGCTGTCCTCCGCGCCGTCGTAGGCCGGCGGCGACCAGCGTGCGTAGTCCCCCATCCCGGTGTCCTCGACCTT
The DNA here is from genome assembly GCA_964512905.1 of uncultured Solirubrobacteraceae bacterium. Classification (GTDB taxonomy): domain Bacteria; phylum Actinomycetota; class Thermoleophilia; order Solirubrobacterales; family Solirubrobacteraceae; genus CANJIV01. Next base: position 114 of record CAZEKK010000252.1, on the reverse strand, counting down.
GATGACGTCCGCGCCGAAATCGGCGAGCATCAGCGAGCAGAACGGTCCGGGCAGCAGGCGGCTGAGGTCCAGGACAGTGAGGCCTTCAAGCGGGAGGCCGGTCATGCGCCCGCC
>CAZEKK010000251.1:2491-4373 GCA_964512905.1 uncultured Solirubrobacteraceae bacterium | reverse complement strand
AGCGGCATCGCCCGCATCACGATCACCGCGACCTCCAGCCGCGGCATCGGCGAGCGGGTCGTCACCGTCACGGGGACCTCGCCGGTCCCCGCCAAGCTGACCGGCACCCTGACGGAGAGCTCTGACCGAGCCCCCGAACGGGGAGAGGCGCATCGGAGCCAGACGATCCACGTGACCTTCAAGCTCCTTCGCGCGGTCGGGGGCACGGCGGAATACCAGGTCCAGGCGGGCGACTGGCAGGCGAGCACGTCGGGCCGTTCCAGCGACGGCTGCGCGTACTCGGGCTCGGGAAGCGGCACCATCAACACGGCGGCCCCCGACCACGGCGGCTACCTCATTTTCCAGGCCCACGGCGCGAACAAGCACAGCTTCACCATGCTGCTCGGCACCGAGGAGCAGGCCACCTTCGACGAGCGCTACACCTGCGTGGAGTCCGCCTTCACCGTCAAGGTCCCCGGAAGCGGCTTCTCGCTCCCGGCGCCGGGGACCGACACCGACCACGTCACCCCGTCGCTTGCCCGGGTCGCCGGGTCCGAGACGGGCGTTGGCGCCAACGGCGAGCGCGAACGCCGGACCTGGAGTCTCACGGGAAGCTGACGGAGGAACGAGGCGGCATGCGCTGCGCCGCCCAGGGCGGGGCCGTGGGCGGCGGGCGATGCGCGGCGGCCGCGCACTCCCGCGCGGCGGCCGCGACCGGTCAGGTGGCTGCGTGTCGGTCTGGCTGGGGGAACTCGCGCGCGGTCTGGCGGCGCAGCACTGCGGTGCCGAAGAGGGCGAGGGCGAGGAACACGATGATGCCTGCCGGCTTGCCGGTGGCGGGGATCGGGTTCCAGATGAAGATCGCGACCATGATCGCTCCGGTGATGGCGAATGCCGCGCCCGGCTGCTCGCGCAGGAACGGCGCGATCGCGCGGCGGCCCTTCACGGCCAGGCGCGCGGGGCCGGCGAACCAGGCGGCGAGGATCAGCGGGATGCCGACGATCACGAACGCGCCGGCGATCTCGGCAAGCATCGAGGTCGCGATCGACACGATCTCCTCGGCCGCCGGGATGTTGGCGTCGTTCTTGACCAGCGACGAGACGGTCTCGGACTCGATGATCGAGCGTCCCGCGAGCACGAGCACGCCAGCGAGGACGATCGCGAAGCCGACCGTCATCAGCGCCTTGCGGCGCCGTCCGGTGGCCAGGGCGATCGCCAGCGCGTAGAGCAGCGGGACGAGGATCGTCAGCAGCAGCGCGAGGCCCTTGAGCGCCTTGCCTCCGTCTTGGACGAGCTTGAGCTGATCGGACTTGAGGACCTGCAGCTTCGCGACGTCGGGAGGCAGCTTGGAGCTGACGTTCGGCAGGCCCAGCCGGTTGGTGATCTCGGTGATGATCTGGCTGAGGTCGAGCGTCACCACGCCGCCCGAGGACTGCACCGCGCCGTCGCCGCCCTCGACGATGTCGACGAACGTCTGGTCGGCCGCCCGGTTGGCCTGCTTCCAGATCTCCTGAACCTTCGCGTTGGCCAGCGCCCGCTCGGCGGCGGAGATGGCGGCGTTCTCCAGCGCCCCCGCGGCGGGCGCCGCGAGCGGCTGCAGCTGAGCGGGCAGCCGCGCCTTGAGCTCGGCCGCGACGTCGACGTTGGCGTAGAGCTCATCGACGAGGTAGTTCGCGGTCGCGGTGCGGACCGCCGAGTTCTGCAGCAGCTCCGTGCTCGTGTTCGCCCAGTTGTCCGGGTTGAACAGCTGCCGGTTGGCCCACACAGCGAAGATGCCCACGATCGCCAGCACCGTCGTGCCCCAGATCAGCAACTGCACCAGGATCCAGCGGCCGCGCGTCCCCGTCGCGGCGGGCTTGGCTGCGGCGGCGGGCTCGCTTGCGGCGGCGGGCTCGCTTGCCTG
>CAZEKK010000251.1:0-2391 GCA_964512905.1 uncultured Solirubrobacteraceae bacterium | reverse complement strand
GCGTTTGCGCCCGCGCCACTGGCGCGGCTAGAGTGCGCCAGGCCAGGATCCCCACGCACCGTGGGCCGGGAAGGAACCCATGCGCAAGGCACCGTCCATTGCGAGTCTCACCGCGGCGCTCAGCCTCGTCGTGCTCGTGCCGAGCGCCGCCGCGACCCTTCGCTCCCCCGCGCTGACGTCCAGCTGTGCCGACGGCTTCACGTACGAGGAGCTGACCGCCGGGCCCTGGCGGGTCGAGGGGTGCCACCGCGAAGGCCGGCCCCAGGCCGGCGAGCAGCGCCGCGAGCGATTCCGGGGCAGGGTCGAGCTGAACGGCCTGATCATCGAGGGTTCCAGCGAGCTCATCGTCGCGACGAGCTCGACTGTGGCGCGGGGCGCGATCGCCGGTCCAGGCGAGACTCTCGAGCACACCGTCACCCGTGAGAACGGAACGATCGTGCTCGACCCGCTGATCGGCGGCCAGCGCAGGCGCTTCGTGCTCTCGAGCGGTCCCATCTCGTACACGGCAAACACCGTCGGTGACGCGACGGCTGAGACGGAGACCGAGATCGGCATCCCGGTCGGCTCGAGCGCCAAGGTGCTCGGAATGCGCGTGCGCGAGCGCCTGCGCGACGTGCGCGTCGTTCGCGGCGGCAGCGGCCAGCAGGGGGGCATGGTCATGAACCTGCCGCTGTCGCTGGGCAGCGGCGCATCATCGCTGCTGCGGGACTGGACGACCCGCAGCCGGGTCGAGCTGCGCGACGGCCAGGGCATGCAGGTCTCTGATCTGCGCTTCGCGATCGGCGACATCGTCATCCCCGGCATCGGCGGGTTCAAGGACTTCTCGATCGAGTACGGCGCATCGCGCAACGAATGGTCCGGGGCCACAACCCTGGACCTCGGCGACGTGCTGCCGCGGATGGCGTTCGACGTGTCGGTATCCGCAGAGACCGGCATCCCGACCCGGATCGCGGCGACCGTGAGCGGGCTCGCGCTCCCGATCGGAAGCACCAGCATCATCCTGCGCGAGGTGCGCGGTTCGTTCCAGCAGAACCCGCTGATCTTCGGCGCGGGCCTCACCGCCACGGCCGGCCCGCAGATCGGCGTGACTCCCCTGCTCGAGCTGAGCGGCGATCTGGAGATCAAGCTCGAGCCGACGTTCCGGCTGGAGATCGATGGCAGCGCCCGCGTCCTTCCGACCGGCCCGAACGACGAGATCGCCCGCGGGACGTCGTCGATCGTGCTCGACTCCGGCGGCTACATCGCGATCGCCGCGGACGTGCGGGTGCAGGTGCGGGTGCTCGGGATCGGCGCGGGCGCGACCGCACGCGGGTCGGGCGCCTACGCCTGGAATCGGGATCTGTTCAATATCGAGGCCGGGATGACCGGCACGATCTACGCCGGCTTCCTCGGCGACTTCGACATCGTGCGGCTCGAGGCGGTTGTCAGCAGCGCCGGCTGGGGGACGTGCGGCGAGCTGGCCAGCTTCATCCGGGCCGGCGTTGGCCAGGAGTGGGGGCGCAAGCCGAAGGTCTTCCTGAGCTGCGACCTCAGCGATTTCACGACGCAGGTGCGCGGAGCTGCCGCGGGCGATCGCCAGACGTTCCGTGTGCCGGCCGGGGCGAGAAAGGTCGGGGTGCTCATCACCGGCGCGGGTCCCGAGCCCAGAGCGGCAGTCGTCGGCCCGGGCGGCAGCCCGATCGTGACCACCGCCCCGCTGGGGCGCCGCACGATCGGCACGACCGCGTCGGTGATCGCGCAGCCCGGGCAGGCGCAGCAGCTCGTGGTCCTCAACCGTCCCAAGCCCGGCCTCTGGCGTGTCCGTGCCGGCGCGCGCGGACCGGGGATCTCCGACGTCAAGATCGCTCGCGACCTCGAGCCGATCCGGGCCGATGTCGGGGTGCGCCGCGTGACGGGCAAGCCCGGGCTCCGCCGTCTGGCGATCCGCCGTCTGCGCGGCCTGGGCCGCGGCGAGTCGGTGACCATCGGGATCAAGACCCCCCGCGGCATCGTGCCGGTCGGCGCCGTGCGGGGCGGTGCGGTGCCCGACAGCTTCGCCGAGGTCGAGCCGGGCACCCGGGAGATCGTGGCGATCGTCCGCCGCAACGGCGTCCCGAACCCCGCCCGCACACGGGTCATCGGCCGGTACCGGGCGCGGCTGCCCGGCAAGCCGGGATCGGTGCTCGTCAAGCGGCGGAAGACCTCGGTTCTCGCTCTGGCGAAGCCCGCGCCGGGGGGCGAGGCGCCCCAGGCGTGGCAGTACGTGGTGATCAGCGGGGGGCGCCCGATCGCCGCCGCGCGGGCGCGCCCGGGCAGGCCGGTCCGCCTCACGCTCCCGGCGGGAACCGGCCGGGTGTCCGTCGTCGCCCGTCCGGTGCTCAGGGGCCGCCCGCTCGCCGGCGCCGTCTCGCG
>CAZEKK010000250.1:0-4378 GCA_964512905.1 uncultured Solirubrobacteraceae bacterium | reverse complement strand
GTCGTCGGCGCGGTCGATCTCGTCGATGAGCAGGACGACGGGCTCGTCGGCCTCGAGCGCCTCGAGCAGCGGCCGGCGCAGCAGGAACTCCCGGCTGAAGAGTCCGGGCGGCTCCGCGCCGCCCTCGGCGGGGCGAATCGCCAGCAGCTGGCGGGCGTAGTCCCAGTCGTAGAGGGCGTGATGGACGTCGATCCCCTCGTGGCACTGCAGGCGGATGAGCCGCGCGCCGAGCGCCGCGGCGGCCGCCTTGGCGACCTCGGTCTTGCCGACGCCGGCCTCGCCCTCGAGCAGCAGCGGCGCCTCGAGGTCGGCCGCGAGGAAGACGGCGGTCGCCAGCGCGCGGTCGGCGAGGTAGTGCTGGGAGGCCAGCGCGGCCTGCACCTCGTCGACGGATCCGAAGCTCATGCCGGGAGGGTACGGCGTCGGCGGGCACGCGTTCGCAGCGGCGGGGGCGAATCCGGGCCGGCCCAAGCCTCTTGGTGGGCGTGAGCCGAGGGTCTACAGTGCGCCGCACGATGGCGACGACGCCCATGACCGCGGACGAGTTCCTCGCGGCCGACGACCCCCGGCGGTGGATTCAGCTCATCGAAGGCGAGGTCGTCGTGAACCAGCCGACCGGCCGGCACCAGTACCTGCTGTTCGAACTGATCTTCGCGATCAGCACCTGGATCCGCGCAGGCGACGGCCGCGGAGCGGTCTCGCTCTCGATCGACGTCAAGCTCGACGACCGCAACGTCTACGCGCCCGACATCCTCTGGTACGCGGGCCGCTCCGACGCACCCGACCTGTTGCGCGACCCGCCTCCCTACCCGGTCCCCGACCTCGCGGTCGAGGTGCGCTCGCCCTCGACCTGGCGCTACGACGTCGGCGTCAAGAAGCGTGTCTACGAGCGCGAAGGGCTTCAGGAGCTGTGGCTCGTCGACGGCGAGGCCGATTCGGTGCTCGTCTACCGCCGGTCGCGGCCCGACGCACCGGAGTTCGACGAGGCGCATGAGCTGACGCGGACCGAGGTCCTCACCTCGCCGCTGCTGCCGGGATTCGCCGGCGACCTGGGCGCGCTGTTCGGTCGGTGACGACCCGCTAGCCGCGCGCGGCCTCCCTGAGCGCGCGGCCCGTCAGGACCTGCGCGAGGTGGCGCTTGTAGTCCGAGGAGGCGTTGAGGTCCGCCGGCGGGTCGGTGCCCTCGGCGGCGAGCGCGGCGGCGGCCGTGATCGTCGCCGCATCGAGCGCATGGCCCCGCAGCGCCGCCTCTGCCGCCGAAGCCCGGATCGGCCGGCCGGCCACGTTGACCAAGGCGATCCGCACGTCCTCGGCCACGCCGCCGCTGGCCCGGACGGCGACGGCCGCGGCGACCATCGCCCAGTCCTCCGAGCGGCGGTTGAACTTCTGGTAGCCGAAGCTCCAGCCGTCGGGCGCGGGGAGGCGGACCTCGGTGATGACCTCGTCGTGGGCCAGCGACGTCTCCAGGTAGTCCTGGAAGAGGTCTGAGGCGGCGATCTGCCGTGATCCGCCCGGGCCCTGGGCGGTGACCGAGCCCTCCACGGCGACCAGCACCGCGGGCAGGTCGGACGCCGGGTCGCCGTGGGCCAGGGATCCGCCGATCGTGCCGCGGTTGCGAACCTGAACGTCGGCGATCGTCGCCGCCGCCATGGCGGCCAGCCCCAGCTCCGGCGTGCCGGCCACGGTGGTGTGGGTCGTCATCGCCCCGACCCGCACGGTGCCGTTCTCGCGCGTCACCGAGTGCAGGCCCGGAACGCGACGCAGGTCCACCAGCAGCGCCGGGACGGCGAGCCGCAGCTTCATCAGCGGCAGCAGCGAATGCCCGCCGGCGATGATCTTGGCCTCCTCTCCGTTCTCGGCCAGCTCGCGCACGGCCTCCTCGACGCTCTCGGGCGCGCGGTAATCGAATTCGCTCGGGAACACGGTCAGGCCCCCTGTGCCTCGTCGATGGCCCGCCACACCCGTTCGGGCGACAGCGGCATGTTCAGGAACGTGATGCCCAGCGGCCGCAGTGCGTCCACGGTGGCGTTGACCACGGCAGGCGAGCACGCGATCGTGCCGGCCTCCCCGATCCCCTTCACGCCCAGGCTGTTGACCGGCGAGGGCGTCTCGGTCCGGTCGGTCTCGAACGCCGGGACCTCCGCCGCCGTCGGCAGCCGGTAATCCGCAAACGTCCCCGTCACCAGCTGCCCCTCGGCGTCGTAGACGACCTCCTCGTAGAGCGCCTGGCCGATCGCGTGCACGATCCCGCCGTGGACCTGCCCGTCGATGATCATCGGATTGATCGCCGGGCCGCAGTCGTCAACGGCCAGATACCGCACGACCGACACCTTGCCCGTCTCGATGTCCACGTCGACGACGCACGCATGCGCCCCGAACGGGAACACGAAGTTCTCAGGATCGTAGAACGCCGTCTCGTCCAGCCCGGGATCCATCCCCTCGGGCAGGTCGTCGGGAATGTAGGCCGCGCCGGCGATCTCGGCCAGCGTCATGCCCTTGTCCGGCGAGCCCTTGACGGCGAACGTCCCGCCGGCCACCTCGATGTCCTCCGGCGCCGCCTCGAGCAGGTGCGCCACGATCGCCCGCGCCTTGTCGGCCACCTTCTTCGTCGCCCGGGCGACGGCCTCCCCGCCGACGGCGGTCGAGCGCGAGCCGTAGGTGTCCTTGCCCTCCGGCCCGGTGCTCGTGTCGCCGTGCACCACCTGGACGTTCTGCGGGTCGGCGCCGAGCCGGTCCGCCACGACCTGCGCGAGCGTCGTGTCGAGGCCCTGCCCGTGCGGCGAGGTCCCGGTGTAGACCGTGACGGCGCCGGTGTGGTGGACCCGCACCTGCGCGGCCTCCCAGGTCCCGGTCTGCAGGCCGAAGCCCTTGGGGCCGACGATTCGCGACGGGGCCAGTCCGCAGATCTCCGTGTACGTGGAGAAGCCCACGCCGCGGTGGATCCCCTGCTCGCGCAGGCTGGCCTGCTCCTCGCGGAAGGCGCCGAGGTCGAAATGCTCGAGCAGGCGGTCCAGCGAGCCGTGGTAGTCCCCGGAGTCGTAGACGATGCCGAGCGCGGTCTCGGCCGGGAACTCGTCCTTCGCGAAGAAGTTGCGCCGGCGGATCTCCAGCGGGTCCAGGCCCAGCTCGGCGGCGGCCTGGTCCATGAGGATCTCGATCATGTGGGTGGCCTCGGGCCGCCCGGCACCCCGGATCGCGTCGGTCGCGAACTTGTTCGTGTAGACGCCGACGATGTCCGTCTGAACCGCGGGCATCTTGTAGCAGCCGCTCATCACGAACGCCCCCAGGGCGGGGATCGTCGGCGTGAGCAGCATCAGGTAGGCGCCGAAGTCGGCGATGATCTTCGTGTGGAAGGCGGTGATCGTGCCGTCGGACTTCACGCCCATCCGCACGTCGGCGACCTGGTCGCGGCCGTGGTGGGTGATCATCATCGACTCCGACCGGGTCTCGACCCACTTGACCGGGCGCCCGAGCTTCGTCGCGGCCCAGGCGACGAAGACCTCCTCGCCGTAGATCTGCAGCTTGGAGCCGAAGCCGCCCCCGACGTCCGGGGCGATCACGCGCACCTTCTCTTCGCTGATCCCGAGGAGGATCGCCAGGAAGAGGCGCAGGAAGTGCGGGACCTGGGTGGCCGACCACACCGTGAGCTGGCCGGCCCGGTCCTCGGCGAGCGTGCCGCGCGGCTCGATCGCCGCACCGGAGGTCCGGTGGTTGACGATCCGCCGCTCGACGATCCGGTCGGCGGCGGCGAAGCCGGCCTCGAGGTCCCCGCCGCCGAGCGACCACTCGTGGGACTTGTTCGTCCCGAGCGCCTCGTGCACGAGCGGCGACCCGTCCTGCAGCGCCGCCTCCGGATCGGTGACGACGGGCAGCGGGTCGTACTCCACGACGACGTCCTCGGCGGCGTCGACGACCCCGCAGCGGTCGGTGCCGACGACCACGGCGACGGCCTCGCCGACGTGGCTGACCGTCCCGGCCGCCAGCGGCCAGTGCTCGGCCGCCGTGACCTCGACGCCTTCGGGCGCCCAGCCGCAGGGGAGCGGGCCCTGGAGGTCGCCCGCCATGTCCTCGTGCGTGTAGACCGCGACCACGTCGTCACGCTCGCGCGCGGCGCTCGCGTCGATCGACGTGATCGTCGCGTGGGCCTCGGGGGAGCGCACGAACGCGCACCACAGCGTGCCGGGCAGCGTGATGTCCTCGACGTACGTGCCCCGGCCGGTGATGAGCCGCGGATCCTCGCGGCGCCGCAGCGCGGTGCCGACCCAGCCGCCCGGAGCCTGCTCGGTGGCGCTCATGCCGACACCCCCTGGCCCTCGCGGATGGTCTTGGCCGCGCCGAGGACCGACTGGACGATGTTGTGGTAGCCGGTGCAGCGGCA
>CAZEKK010000249.1:2866-4383 GCA_964512905.1 uncultured Solirubrobacteraceae bacterium | reverse complement strand
CCCGCTCCCACGTCCAGTAGCCGTCGCGCACCATCCGGGGATCGACGAACACGTCCCAGGCGGCGAGCGCCGCGGCGGCGGTTGCCGGTCGCAGGACCGGGCGGCGGGTCAGGTGGCCGGCCGCGGCCCACGCCGGGCGGGCCATGGCCGCCCACGGCACCGCCACCAGGAACGGCACGCCGGCGGCGCCGGGCCCGAGCGCGCGGCCATACCGGTAGCGCCCGAACGGCACCCCGGTCCGCACCCCGACGACCTCGGTCACCCAGGCGATGCCCCCGGCGATCGCGACGAGCGCGGCGCCGCGGCGCCCGCGGGACTCCACGGCGCCGGCCAGCGCGGTCGCGCCGAGCAGCCCGAGGATCCCGACCGTCGCGGCCGGGCGGCGCCGCTCGGGGAGGTAGGCGTAGGCGACCTGCGAAGCGGCCAGGGCGCCCAGCAGGAGGCGGGAGGGACGCACGGCAGCGGAGTGTAGGCAGCCCTACGCCGCCACCCGCTGGCGCGCCGCCACGAGCAGCTTGCGGCGCGCCGGCACGACGGCGCGGCCGGGCGCGCGGCCGTAGCCGTCGCGCTCGATCTGGCGCAGGATCTCGCGGTACATCGCGGCCGCGGCGGCGATCGCCCGGCGCCCGTGGCGCAGCTTCGGGATGCCGGCGACGCCCCGCTCGTAGAGCGCGTCGGCGCGGGCGATCTGGTCGCGCAGCAGCGCCTCGCGGGCGCCGGGCACGGGCGGCCCGAACCGCGCGATCGCCTCCGCCGAGACGTACGTGCGCCCGTGTGCGGCGTCCTCGTCGATGTCGCGCAGGATGTTCGTACGCTGCATCGCCTGGCCGAGCGCCGCCGCCTCGGCCTCGGCAGGGCCGGTCGTGCCGAGCATCGCGGCCATCACGATCCCGACCGTGCCGGCGACGCGGTAGCAGTAGCGGTCGAGGTCGTCCTCGGTGGCGATCGGCACGCCGTCGAGGTCGTCGCGCATCCCGCGGCAGAACTCCCGGATCGCGTCACGGGGGATGTCATGGCGGCGGTCGAGGCCGTCGAGGATCCGCGCCTCCGCGCTCGCCGGCGGCCCGCCCCCGCACCACGCCTCGACGGCGGCGATGCGGGCCGCGGCGGCCGGGTCGCCGGTGTCGACGAGGTCGTCGAGCGTGCGGAACACGAAGTAGAGGCGGTAGACGTCCTCCCGCAGATCCCGGGGCAGCATCCGGCACGCGATCGCGAACGTCCGGGCGACCCGCCGGGTCGTCGCCCGCGCCTCGTCGAGGACCGGGTCACGCCGCGGCAGCAGCACGGGGCCTCCGGTCGCCGCGGGGCAGGCGGCCCGCCGCGGCGTCCGCGGCGATCAGGTTCGTCGTGACCTCGGCGCCGAGGAGCACGCCGGGAATCCCGGCACCGGGGTGGGTGCCGCCGCCGACGTAGTACATGCCGTCGATCCGCCGGTCGCGGTTGGGCTGCCGGAACGAGGCCGACTGGTGCAGCGTCGGTTCGATGGCGAAGGCGTTGCCATCCACCGCGCCGAGGCG
>CAZEKK010000249.1:0-2766 GCA_964512905.1 uncultured Solirubrobacteraceae bacterium | reverse complement strand
CGGGTCCCGAGCAGGTCCGGCGCCGCCAGCACGTCGGCGTTGGAGACGACGACGTCCGCCGGGAGCACGGACCCCCCGGCCAGGCGCACGCCGGTCACGCGCCCCCCCGTGTGCTCGACGCGCTCTGCCGCCTCGCCGCAGCGGACGTCGAGCGGCCGGGCCATCGCCTCCACGATCGAGTAGAGGCCGCCGTCCGTGTACCAGACGCCGTCGAGGAACTGGAGGTAGACGAGTCCGCCGTAGATCGCCGGCACGCGGTAGGGGTCGCCGCCGATGAACAGCGAGTGGAACGAGAAGGCCTCGCGGATCCGCGGGTGGGCGAAGTGGCGGGCGACGAACTGGTGCAGCGGCCGGGCGGCGCCGAGGCGCACGAGGCGGGGCGTCAGCCGCACGAGGTCGGTCGTGCGCAGGAACGGCCGCCGGCCGGCGGCCAGGATCCCGTCCTCGTAGATCGGCCGCAGCGCCGCCATGAAGCCGTCGAACGCCGCCGCGTCGGCGGTGGAGAACTTCGCGATCTCCGCGCGCATGGCGGTGCGGTCGGGCACGAAGTCCAGGTGGCGTTCCTCGCCGGCCCAGTGGATGCGGTAGAAGGGGTCCAGCGGCCGCAGCGCCAGATCCCGCCGCGCGTCCAGGCCCGCCGCCGCGAAGGTCTCCTCCAGCGTCCACGGCATCGTGAGCAGCGACGGTCCGGTGTCCCAGGTGTAGCCCGCGTCGGTGATCTGGCCCGCGCGGCCGCCCGGGATGGGCGCCTGCTCGACGACCGTGACGTCGTGCCCCGCGCCCTGCAGGCGCAGCGCCGCGGCGAGGCCGCCGAGTCCCGCGCCGATCACCACGGCCTTCATCGGACGGAGGTCCCCGCTGCCGTCACGGTCGTCACGTTGTCAGATACGCGCGGGCCCGGTCGCTTGGACGAGTCCGGGCGCGCCCGCCGTCACTTCGGCGGTCGCTCGCGCAGCGCGCCGACGATCCCGAACCCGAACAGGGCGATGACCAGGATCGAGAGGATCGTCAGGACGTCGGGCCCCTCGCGCACGATGACGTCGAGGGTCAGCCCCGCCAGCAGGATCGTGAAGACCAGCACGACGGCGAGGACGATCTGCCGGGACTCCATCAGTACACCGGCAGCGCGGGTTCGCGCTGCTTGACCTTGGTGGCGAACACCTTGATGGCCGCGAGGCCGAAGACGAAGCCGCCGATGTGCGCGAAGTAGGCGACGCCGCCGCCGGTCGGATCGGACAGGTCGGCGGTGCCGTAGAAGAGCTGGAGCACGAACCAGAAGCCGAGCATCAGCCAGGCCGGGATCTCGACCGGCGCGATGAACACGATCAGCACCACGAGCGCCAGGACCTTCGCCCAGGGGTAGAGGAGGATGTAGCCCCCGAGCACCCCGGCGATGGCGCCCGAGGCGCCGATGGTCGGGGCCGTGGCCGAGGGGTCGATGAGGACCTGGCCGGCGAGGGCCGCGATCCCCGCCAGCAGGTAGAAGGCGACGTAGCGCACCGGCCCCATGGAGTCCTCGATGTTGTTCCCGAAGATCCACAGGAACAGCATGTTGCCGGCGAGGTGCAGGATGCCGCCGTGCATGAACATGGACGTGAAGAGGGTCAGCCAGGTCGCGGGACTCGGGCCCGGCACCGTGCTGATCGTGACCTCCCCGCCGGCGGTGGCGATCGGCTTGCCCTCGCAGGCCACGACGCCGTTGGAGGTCGTGAGGACGAGCGTGCCGTCGGCGGTCACGCCGTCGCCGTAGCCGCAGCGGTCGCCGGGGTTGGTGATCTCGTAGGGGATCGCGCCGTACTTCACGATCTGCTCGTCGTTGCCGGCGGTCCACCCGCCGTGCTGGACGAAGAAGTAGACGACGACGTTGATGGCGATCAGCGCGACGGTGACGACCGGGAAGCGGTCGGTCGGGATGTTGTCCTTGAGCGGGAACACGGGCCGGATTGCGGGGCGGCGGAGCTTCGCAGATCGGTAATGTCATGATTCCTGATTGGAAATGGCTAGTCCGCGCCCCCGCACCGCCGATCCGTACCGCGACCTCGACGTCATCGACGCCCGCGCGCCGCGCACCAATCAGGCCGTCATCGGCGTCCTGGCGCTCGTCGCGCTGCTGGCGGGCTGGCCGTGGCTCGTCGCCCTGCTCGCGCTGCAGCTGGCCGTCGGGCTGACGTTCGGCCGGCGCTACTGCCTCCCCTGCCTCCTGTACTTCGAGGTGCTGCAGCCGCGCCTGGGCGAAGGGCCGCTCGAGGACTCCCGGCCGCCGCGCTTCGCGAACCTCGTCGGCGTCACCTTCCTCGGCGCGGCGACGGTGCTCTTCGTCGCCGGGGTGCCGCTGGCCGGCTGGGTTCTGACCGGCATGGTGGCGGCGCTGGCGCTGCTGGCGGCGGCGACCGGGATCTGCGTCGGCTGCCAGATGTACCTGCTGCTCCAGCGGCTGCGCGGCAGCCGGCCGGCGCGGGAGATCCCGGACCGGATCGCGCCCGAAGCGTTCGGCCTCGATCCCGACGGGGGGCCGGCGGTCGTCGTGTTCACGAGCCCCTACTGCCTGGCCTGCCAGCACTGGCTCGAGGCCCTGGACACGCGCGGCGTGCCCTACCTGCGCTTCAGCGTGCGCGACCACGGCGCGCTCGCCCACGCGCACGGCGTTCGCTCGACGCCGGTGGTCCTCGCTGTCGAGCCGGGAGGACGGGTCGTCGCCGCGTTCGAGGGCGAGGTCAGCCCCGGCGCCCTGGACCGGGTCGCCGCGGTCGTCGCCGCGCCGGTCGC
>CAZEKK010000248.1:2480-4393 GCA_964512905.1 uncultured Solirubrobacteraceae bacterium | reverse complement strand
CGGACGGGTGGCCGCCGATGCCGTCGTCTGGAACGGCGATGCGCTCGCCCTGGCCACGCGCGCCCTGCCGGGCGCTGCGCCGCGGCGGCCCGAGCCCACGGGGCGCTCGTTGTCGGGCTTTGCGCTGATGCTCGGCCTGCGCGGCCGCACGCCCGGACTCGGCCATCACACGATCCTCTTCCCCGCCGACTACGACGCCGAGTTCGACGACGTCTTCGGTGCCCGACGACCGGTCCGCGATCCGACGCTCTACGTCAGCGTCTCGGCGGCGACCGCGCCCGAGGAGGCGCCGGCGGGGTGCGAGAATTGGTTCGTGCTCGTCAACGCGCCGCTCCACGGGCCGGTCGACTGGGACGTCGAGGCCGACGCCTACGAGTCCGCGATCCTCGCGCGCCTGGCCGCGCGGGGCCTCGATCCGGCGGACCGCATCGCCGTCCGCGCCCGCCGCACGCCCGCCGACCTCGAGCGCGACACCGGCGCGCTCGGCGGCGCGATCTACGGCGCAGCGCCCCACGGACGTCTCGGGACGCTGCGCCGGCCGGGGAACCGGTGGCCGGGGATCGACGGCCTGTGGCTGGTCGGCGGGACGGCCCACCCCGGCGGCGGACTGCCGCTCGTCATGCTGAGCGGCGCGATCGTCGCGGCGCAGATCGGCCCGGCGTGAGGCGGCTCGCGCCCCTGCTCGTCGCGGCGGCGCTTGCCGCAGCGGGCTGCGGCGGGGGCGGCAGCGCGGACACGGCGCCCGTCCCGGCACCGGCGACCGCAGGCGGCGCGGGCGGAAGCGGCAGCGGCAGCGGCGGAACAGGGCCTGGCGCCGGCGCCGTCGGCACGCAGACCAGCGACGTGAGCCCCTCGCGGTCGGTCACCCCCGGCGATGCGGCCGGTGCGCTCGCCCAACCGCGCATCCAGCGTGTCGAGGTGGGGAGTGGGCCGCGCGGGGCGACCATCTTCCGCCCGCAAGGCCGGCGCGGGCCGCTCCCCGGCGTGATCTTCATCCACGGGTGGATGGCCATCGATCCCGCCAACTTCGCGCCGTGGATCCGCCACCTGGTCCGGCGCGGCAACGTCGTCATCTATCCCGCCTACCAGACCCCGGTCACCGGCACCCGGCGGTTCCTCGCCAACGCCCTCGCGGGCATCCGCGCCGCGCTGCGCCGCGTGAAGATTCGGCCCGGGACGCTCGTGGTCACCGGCCACTCCGCCGGCGGCGCGCTCGCGGCGGACTACGCCGCCGTCGCGGCGGCGAACGGCCTGCCCCGCCCTGCCGGGGTCTATGCCGTCTACGCCGGCCGCCGCGTGCGAGGCGTTCCCTTCTTCTCGATCCCGGCCGCGGACGGCAGCCGGATCGCCCCGGACACGGAGATCGAGTCGCTCGGCGGCGCCGAGGACCGCACGGTGGGCACCGAGGCGGCCCGCGCGATCGTGCGCGACGCCGACCGGGTGGCGCCCGCGCGCCGGCGCTACGTCCTGATCCGCGATCCCGCGGTGGCCGGGCACGCGGCGCCGCTCGACTCCTCGCCGGTGGCGCGGCGGACGTTCTGGGCCGGCCTGGACGCGCTCATCGCGCGGGCCCGGGCGCGCTGAGCGCGAGCGGATCGCGCCCGTTCCACGTGCCGGCCGACCCGTAGGGGCGGAAGCGGGCGAACAACTCCTCCGAGTACCAGCGTCCGGCCCGGGTGCGGGCGATGACGGCACGGTGCTCCGGCCGCGCGTAGGCGTAGGCGCGGGCGTCGGCCAGCGAGTTCCACAGCGAGAAGGTGGCCTGCCGGGCCAGCGGCCACTCGCCGATGCCGACGGAGTCGAGCAGGCCGGGCGTGCGGACGAGGTCGGCCGCGGGGGGTTCGATCGCGGAGTAGAAGGCGGCCAGCCGCGTCGGGCGGATCGTCGCCCGGGTCAGGATCGCCACGGGCCCG
>CAZEKK010000248.1:0-2380 GCA_964512905.1 uncultured Solirubrobacteraceae bacterium | reverse complement strand
CCGCGCGCCCGCAGCGGCTCCAGGCGCACGTGCCAGGCCTCCTCGCCCAGGTCGCGCCAGCGGGCGGCGACCGGCGAGCGGGCCAGGAAGGACGAGGCGGCCGCCTCGTCCTCCCAGACGGCGAACAGCGCCCACCGCCGCAGGTCCGCCGAGAGCGTCATCGCCCGACCGCGCCCAGTGCCAAGCAGCCGCCAGAAGCGCAGGCCCGGCGTGCGGCGCAGGTCCGGGCGGTCCAGCCCCATGCGGGAGAGGCCGGCGCGCGCGTGGGCTCGCTGGTAGCGGACGAGGTGGAACGAGGCGATCACGAGCGGTCAGTATGCGGGCATGGCCTACGCCGCCGCGGTGCTCGTCGGCTACCTCCTCGGCTCGATCCCCGTCGCGGTCGCCGTCGGGCGGCGCCACGGGGTCGACCTGCGCCGGGCCGGCGACGGCAACCCCGGCGCGTGGAACGCGATGGAGGTGCTCGGACCGCGGGCGGCGATCCCGGTGTTCGCGGGTGACGCGGCCAAGGGTCTGGCCGCGGGCCTGGCCGGGCTGGCGCTCGGGGGCACCTGGGCGGGCTACGCCGCCGTGGCGGCGGCAATGCTCGGCCACGCCTTCCCGCTGTTCGCGGGCTTCCGCGGCGGCAAGTCGATCATGACCTTCGCCGGCGGGGTGACGGCGCTGGCGCCGCTGCCGGCGGCGATCGCGATCGCGCTGTGCGTCGTCGTCAGCCTCCTGCGGTCCTTCGCCTGGGGCGCCCGCGCCGGCGTCTTCGCGTTCCCGCTGATCCAGCTGTGCTTCGATCCGCCCGTCGAGGTCGCCGCCACGGGCGGCCTGATGTGCATCATCGGCGTGCGGTTCCTCGCCGGGCGCGTCAGCGGTACGTCCGGCCGCGCCACGTCCGCGGAGGGCGCAGCGCGGACATCGTCAGGCGCGCCGCGCTGAGCGGGTCGGCGAGCGGCGAGAGCCAGAAGGCCACGTCGCGGCGGGCGTAGGCGCGGCCCATCGGCGCGACCAGCGCCCAGCGGACCGCGAGCAGGAGCCAGTCCAGCGGCCCGGCCCGGCCCGTGGCGGCGCGCACCGGCGGCAGCCCGAGCGTGAGCCAGACGACGGCGAGGTCCGCCGCTTGCCAGGCCGCCGTCGTGACGTCGGCCAGCGCGATCGACCGGCCCCACTCGCGCCAGAGGTCCGCGGCCGAGGCGTGCATCTTCGTTTCGACGAGGTCCGCGCAGTCCAGGAACGAGATGCGCCAGCCGGCGGCGGCGAGCGCCCGGCCGAGGGCGACGTCGTCGGTCATGTGGCCCGCCGCGGCGGCGAAGCCGCCGGCCGCGAGCAGGCGCTCGCGGCGGACGGCGACGCACTGGCCGTTGACCAGGACGCGCCGCGGGTTCGCCGGTGCTTCGACGCCCACCGGGCCGAAGCGGTAGACGAGCGTGGCCAGCAGCGAGGGATGCAGCCAGCGCTCGCCGGCGCTGTCGCAGACGAACCGCACGCCGCCGGTGACGAGGTCGGCGCCGGCGTCCAGTTCGGCCGCGAGCACGCGGACGAGGCCCGACCGTGGCCGGGTGTCGGCATCGAGCGTGACGACGACGTCCCCGGTGGCGGCCTCGAGGCCCTGCTGCAGCGCCCACGGCTTTCCGACCCAGCCGGACGGGAGATCGCGGCCGCTGACCACCCGGGCGCCGGCCGCCGCCGCAACCGCTGCGGTCCCGTCGGAGGAGCGGTCGTCGACGACGACGATCTCGGCCACGTCGGGATCGGACGCCAGCCCCGCCAGGCACGGACCGATCCGCTGCGCCTCGTCGCGGGCCGGGATCACCACCGACACCGGCGCCGAGGCCGCCGGCACGCCGGCGGCGCTGGCTGGCGGACGCTGCGTCCGCCCCCGGCTCAGCCGCGCGAGGACCGCGGCCGCCGCGGCCGCCTGGGCGGCGAGGAACCACGCTCGCGACACCGGCATCGACCGCAGCGTGGCAGACGTGGCGCGGCGGCATCTGCTGCCGGCGGATGGACGGGACGATCCGCTGCGCGGCGCTACCCTTCCCGAACGCAACTGATTGGCCAGTCAGCCAGGAGAGGACAGACGTGGACCTGAACGACACCCCCGAGGAGGCAGCCTTCCGCGCCACCGTGCGCGAGTGGCTCGAGGCCCACCGCGCCGAGGCGCCGGTCATCGCCGGTCGCGACGACGCCGAGACCGTGGCCGCCCACCGGGCGTGGCAGCGCACGCTGGCCGAGGCCGGCTACGCCGGGATGACGTGGCCGAAGGAGTACGGCGGCCAGGGCCGCGGGCCGCTCGAGCAGGTGATTCTCAACCAGGAGATTGCCCGCGCCGGGGTGCCGGGGATCCTCGACGTGATCGGCGTCGGGATGCTCGGCCCGACGATCATCGCCCACG
>CAZEKK010000247.1:0-4396 GCA_964512905.1 uncultured Solirubrobacteraceae bacterium | reverse complement strand
GCGACCACGAGCGGGAGGCCGAGATCGCGGGCGTAGTCACGGATCGTGTAGCCAGGCGTGAGCGGGACCAGCAGGCCGCCGACCCCCTCCACGAGGAGTGCGTCGGCGCTGGCGCCGGTCGCGCGCGCCGCCGCCACGAGCGCCGGGGGATCCAGGGGCGCGCCGGCCTGCGCCGCGGCGAGATGCGGCGAGACCGGCGGGCCGAAGGTTTGGCCCGTGACCGCCGCGGGGTCGAGCCCGCCGGCAGCGGCGGCCAGCAGCTCGTGGTCGCGCGGCCAGTCCGGATCGGCGGGCTCGTCGAGGCCAGTGACCGCGGGCTTGAAGGCCGCGACCCGCAGGCCGTCGTCCGCGAGGGCCGCCGCGATGGCGCCGGTGACGACCGTCTTGCCCACGCCCGTGTCGGTGCCGGTGACGAAGAGGCCTGGCGGGAGGCTGCCGACCGCGCGGGTCGCCGGCCCGGTCGCTCGCGGTCGCTTCGGCATGGAGCAGCCGCTACGCGGCGCGCTCGAGCGCCTCGCCGTCGAACACGGCGCCCGGCGGCTCGGCCCGCCGCGACGCGTGCGCGGGCGGGCCGTCGCCGGGGGCGTCCGCACGGGCGTCCGCGGCAGCCGCAGACGTCGCGGCTCCTGGCGTGATCCCCGCCGCGCGGGCCGCCGCGCCGATGACGCGCGCCGCGGCCTTCAGTTCGGCCTTCGTGTGGCTTGCCATCACCGCCAGGCGCAGGCGCGACGTTCCCGCCGGCACCGTCGGCGGTCGGATCGCCTGCGCGAACACGCCGCGCTCGAGCGCCGCCTCGCAGACGGCCACCGCGAGTCCGGCGTCGCCGACGATGAGCGGCACGATCTGGGTCACGGAGCCGGCGACGTCCCAGCCGTCCTGGGCGAGAGCCTCGCGCAGCGCCCCGGCGTTGGCCTGGAGCCGTTGCGCCCGGCGCGGCTCGGCGGCCAGGAGGTCCAGCGCGGCGAGCGCGCCGGCTGCCGCCGGGGGCGGCAGGGCGGTCGAGAAGATCAGCGGCCGCGACGTGTTCACGAGATAGGCGGCCATGGCGGCGTCGCAGCAGGCGTAGGCGCCGTAGGAGCCCAGCGACTTCCCCAGCGTGCCGACGATCACGTCGACCGCGGACTCGACGCCCGCCGCGGCACAGGCGCCGCGCCCGCCCGGGCCGACCGCCCCGGTCCCGTGGGCCTCGTCGACGACGACCCGCGCCCCGAACTCCTCGGCGAGATCGACGATCTCCGCCAGCGGGGCGACGTCCCCGTCCATCGAGAAGACGCCGTCGGTCACGATCACCGCGCCCTGGTCCGCTTCCAGGCGTCCGAGCCCCCAGGCGAGGTGCTCGACGTCGGCGTGGTCGTACACGAACGTTTCGGCCCGGGCCAGGCGGCAGCCGTCGATGATCGACGCGTGGTTCAGGGCGTCGGAGAAGACCACGTCGCCGGCGCCGGCCAGCGCGGAGACGACGCCCACGTTCGCGAGGTAGCCCGAGCCGAAGAGCACGCACGCCTCGCGGCCCTCGAACGAGGCCAGCCGCTCCTCGAGTCGGCGGTGGATCGTCATCGTCCCCGACACCAGCCGCGACGCGCCCGAGCCCACGCCCCAGCGCATCGCCGCATCGGCCGCGGCGTCGCGAACCCGGGGATGGTCTGCCAGCCCCAGGTAGTTGTTCGAGCACAGCAGGAGCACGGGCCGGCCGTCGAGGACCACGCGCGGCCCCTGCGGTCCCGACACCATCCGCATGCGCCGGTAGAGGCCCAGCTCCTCCAGCTCGGCCAGGCGTGCCTCGATGTCGGTCATCGCCCGAGCCCTCAGGCCGCCGCCGGCTCGTCGCGCCAGGCGTTGCGCGCCCCGTCGGGCCGGGGCGGGACCGCGCTCTTGCTGGCGTAGCGCAGCTGGCTGGAGGGATCCCAGAGCCGCACCTCGATCGTCGCGGCGCCGTGCTCCTCGGCCTCGAGCAGTTCCTCCACGAGGTCGGGCGTCTGGCCGTCGAGCCAGCCGGAGCGGTTGTCCGGGCGCGGACTTGCGCCGTTGTCGGGCTGGCGGGCGACGTTGAGGCCCAGATCGGTGAAGAGCTGGCGGTCATCCTCGGGCTCGGACCCGAGCGTCGTCAGGAAGTTGCCCATCATCACGCCGTTGAGGCCGGCCTTGACGGCCAGCGGCTGCAGGTCGCCGAGGTTCTCGACGCGGCCGCCGCAGAGGCGGAAAAGCGCGCCCGGGATGATCAGGCGGAAGATTGCGATCCACTTCACCGCCTCCCACGGATCCATGAAGTCGCGGTCGCCGAACTTCGTCCCGGGCCGCGGATTCAGGAGGTTGATCGGCACGCTGGTCGGCTCGATTGTCGCCAGTTCGAAGGCCATCTCGACGCGCTGCTCGCGCGACTCGCCGAGGTTGAGGATCCCGCCCACGCAGGTCTCGAGGCCCGCCTCGCGGACCGCGTCGATCGTCCGCAGGCGGCCCTCGTAGCGGACGGTCGTCGACACCTCGGGGTAGTACGACTCGGCGGTCTCGACGTTGTGGTGGACGCGCTGGATCCCGGCGTCCTTCAACGCCTTGGCCCGGGCGACGCTCATGTGCCCGACCGACGCGCAGCGCTTGAGGTTCGTGTGCTCGGCGACGAGGCGGGCGCCCTCGAGGACCTTGTCGAAGTCGCGCTTGGAGAGCCCCTGGCCCTGGGTGACCATGCAGAACCGGTGCGCACCGGCGGCCTCGGCGGCCCTGGCGTGCTCGAGGATCTGCTCGGGCTCCATCATCGCGTGCAGCGGCGTCTCGGCTTCGGCGAAGCGCGACTGGGCGCAGAAGCCGCAATCCTCGGCGCAGCCGCCAGACTTCGCGTTCACGAGCGAGCAGAGGTCGGTCGCGTCGCCGAACCGCTCCACCCGGGCCTCCCAGGCGCGCTGCACGAGCGCTTCGATCTCGGCGTGATCCTCGATGTCTCCGAGGCGCAAGGCCTCCTCACGGCTGATGAGCGGCGGCATGGGTGGCGCGGTCCTCCTGGTGGAATTGGCCCCGCACGATAGGGGCCGACCCGGACGGCTCCGGACACGCGGGGGCGGGCCGATGTGGGACCATCCGGCGCCCCGCGGGCCCGTCGCGCCGCGGGCGATCCCATGGCCGCTTCCCCTCCGCCACCCCGCCGCTCCCGGCGTGCCGCCGGGCTGTGGCTGCGCGACCCCGAGCGGGCGCTCGCCCTGCTCGGCCCCGCCGCACGGCTGTCGGACGACGACGGCCTCGGGCTGTCGGTGGCGGCCTGGCTGCTCCTGATCCAGCGGCGCGACGAGGCCGCCGCCGAGCGCGCCGCGCGCCGCGCGCTGGCGGCCGCCGGGGGCGACACCCGGCTGGCCTCCGCGGCGCTCGCGGAGATCCTCGAGCGCCGCGGCGAGCACGCGCAAGCCGCCGCGGTCCTCGAGGCGGCGTACGCCCGGCTGCCGCACCAGTTCTGGTACGTCCTGAGCATCGCCGACGCGTGCATCGCCGCCGGGGAGATCGACCGGGCCGAGGCGCTCCTCGAGGCCCACGCGACCCACCCGCGCCTGCGCCGGCACGTGCTCAAGCGGCTGTCGCAGCAGGCGCTGGCGCGCGGCGACCGCGAGCGCGCCCGCCGCTGGTTCCGGGAGCTCATCGACCTCCCCCGGGGCGACCAGTACATCGTCTACGCCTCGGACTACCTCGTCTTCGGGGACCTCCTCTGCGACCTCGGCGCGCCCGAGGAGGCGCGCGAGATCTACCGGCGCGGCGCCGACATCTACCTCCGCCACCAGGAACTGCGCGACCGGCTGGCCGAGCGCTTCGGCGAGGCGGTGGACACCCCGCCGCCGGCGATCCTGCCCGTCGATGAGCAGGCAGCCCATGCGCACCGGATCCCGGTCCGAACTCCGTACATCAACACCCGGCGCGACATGGTCGCCCTGATCGAGGAGGCCACGCGCGGGGTGCGTGAGCCTGGCGACGTCGTGGCGCTGGCCGAGAGCCCCGCGGCCAACGGCCAGGGCCGCGTCGTCTCGCTCGAGCTCGTCGAGCCCTCGCCGCTGGCCCGGCGGCTGTGCCGCTACGTCGGCGCGATCGGGCCGCTCCACAGCCCCGAGGGCATGGAGGGCGCGATCATGGTCGCCGGCCGGCCGCGGGTGATCGCGGGCGCAGTGGCCGGGGCCGCCGGGAAGCTCCTGCGTCGGCGCGGGTGGTTCTACCGCGTGGCCGGGCCGCAGACGGCCATGATCGACGACGTCGCCGCTGCAGTCGCCCCGTACGACCACCACCTCCTGCCCGGCCCCGCCGATCCCGACGGCCTCGCGGAGCGGCTGGCGGACGCGCTCGGCTGCCGGGCTGCGGTCGTCGATGCCAACCACCTCACGGGCGCCTGGGTCATCGGCGCCTCGGCGGGCGTCGACCGCGAGTGGCT
>CAZEKK010000246.1:0-4420 GCA_964512905.1 uncultured Solirubrobacteraceae bacterium | reverse complement strand
TCGTGTCGACGAAGAGGACCGCCCCGCAGAGGACGAGCAGGCGGCGCATGCGGGCGTCAGTCGCGAGGCAGGCCGAGGCGGGCGAGCGCCTCGTGGATCTCCACGACGCGCCGGCGCACGGGGTCGTCCTCGGGACGGTCGTGCACCAGGTCCCAGGTCTTGTCGGCGACGTCGCGGGCGGTGGCCGGCGTGGCGCCGGCGAGCAGCATGTCGCAGAGCGCGATCTCGAACTGGGTGAGCTGCTCGGCGGGGTCGCCGGGCGGCAGCTTCGGGAGCGGCTCGTCGGTGCTCTCGCGCCACATGCCGGTGGCCACGAGCAGTCGGTTGCGCAGCAGGGCCGGATCCATGCGGCCGCAAGCGTACCCGCCCGCCGCCGGGATCACCCGTGCGACGCGGCGAGGCGGCGTCGCAGGAGCACGCCGCCGGCCAGCAGGAGCAGCCCGGCGAGGGCCACGAGCGCCGAGTCGAAGCCCGTCGAGGCCAGCGATCCGCTGTCGTCGGTGCCCGACGAGGTCGAGTCGACGACCGTGCCCGACCCGTCGTCGAAGGTCGGCGAGGAGCTGCCGCCGGACGTGTCGCTGCCGCCGTCGCTCGCCGCGGCGTCGGCCACGACCACCTTGCCCTTCATGAAGGGGTGCGGCGTGCAGATGTAGCTGAAGGTCCCCGGCTCCTCGAAGGTGTGCGAGCCCGACTCGCCCTTCGCGAGGATGCCGGTGTCCCACACGCCGTCCTCGGAGGTGGCGGTGTGGTCGGTCGGGCCGTCGTTGCGCCACGTGACCGTGTCGCCCGGCTCGATCTCGATCGTGGCCGGCGTGAACTCGAAGTCGGTGATCGCGACGGTCTCGTCGGCCGCCGCCCGGGCGACCGGCACGGCGGCCGCGGTGCGCTCCTTCGTGGCGACCTCGGCGCCCGACGGCTCCGCGGGAGCGGCGGGCGGGGCGGCATCCGCCGGCGCCGCCGCGGGCGCTGGCGTCGCGGCAGGGGCGGCAGCGGGGTCTGCCGGGGGCGGCTGGGCGGCCTCGGGGGCCGTCGCCGGGGCGCCGGCGGGGTCGGGGGCCGTCGCGGGCGCGGCCGGATCCGGCGGCTCGCCGGATGCCGACAGGCCCGCCGGCAGCGCGAGCGCGACGCACGCAACCCAGGCCAGCGCGGCGACGGAGAACCCCCTCATGGGCCGATGGTAGCGGCCGCGGGCTCCCCCTCACCCCCCTCGGCATCGTTCGCGGCGGCGCGAGCCGCCCACGCGTCCCGCAGGACGAGCTGGATCAGCGCCGCCGCGGGAATCGCCAGCAGCGCGCCGAGGATGCCCAGCAGGGTCGCGCCCACCAGGACCGCAACGATCGCCAGCAGCGGGTGGATCCGCAGCGTGCGGCGGTAGACCTGCGGGCCGATCAGGTGCGTCTCGGCCTGCTGGTAGGCGACGAACAGCGCCAGCCACAGCAGCACGGTGGTCGGGAAGCGCTCGAAGCAGGCGACGATGGCGATCGCGACCGCGCCGATCGCGGAGCCGACGAGCGGGATCAGCGCGAAGAACGCCATCTGGACCGCGAGCGGCACGGCGAAGGGGATGCCGAGCACCGTCATGATCAGGAACGAGACCGTCCCGGCCGCCAGCCCGATGCACAGGACGCCTGCGACGTAGCCGCCCACGACGCGCGCCGCCTCGTCGACGACGCGGTCGGCCTGTTCTCGATAGCGCGGGTCGAGCTGGCCGATCAGGGCGCGCAGCCAGCGGCCCCCGTCGAGCAGCAGGAAGAAGGCGATGACCAGCACCGCGATCAGCTCCACGATCCGCTTGAAGACCCCGACGGTCACCGACTCGAGCTCCGACGCGGCGTTGGCGAGCGTCCCGGGGAGCTTGCCGGCCTGGCCCTCGAGCTTGGCCGTGATGTCGTAGCGCTTGTCGTACTCGCGCAGGGTCTTGGAGTTCTGGATCTCCCGGACGTAGCGGGGCGCCTCGCGCGCGAACTGCTGGATCTCGTCGACGACCGGCGGGATCACGATCGCCCCGAGCCCGGCCACCGCGGCGAGCGCCGCCACGTAGACGAGGAGGATCGCCGGCGCACGGCGCATGTGCGGGATCCGCTGGGCCAGCCGGACCGCCGGGGCCAGCGCGATCGCCAGCACGAGCGCGATGACGAGCAGCTCCACGACCGTGCGCAGGCGCCACAGGACGTAGAGGGCCCCCAGGACCGCGAGCGCGGCCAGCAGATTGCGGACGACCTCCCGGGGCGTCATGGGCGCAGGAGGCTAGAGGCGCCGGCCCGACCGGCCTGGGAAATCCGTTGCCGCCCGGTCAGCCGGACCCGGTGCCCTTCGCGGTGACCGCACGACCGGCGGGCACGAGGAACCGGCCGATCACCGGGATCGTCAGGAAGCCCTCGATGCTCGCGAACAGCACGCCGACGTGGGCCGCCTGGCCCGGATCCTCGATCACGATCGAGCGCGGCAGCCAGATCGGCTGGAACTTCTGGTTGAACGAGAACAGCGACTCGATCTGGAAGAACGGGTTCAGCGCCGAGACGACGCGCCGCACGATCCGCTCGAACCAGTTCAGCTCGCCTTCCTGGAAGAGCCGGCCCCATGCTGCGAAGTTCATCGACAGACGCCGGAATCCCTGCTCGCCGAGCCCGAGCGCGGCGTTGGCGATCAGGTACTCGGTGATCCCGTTGGCCGCGGTCGGGCGCCGGCGCATCAGGTCCAGCGAGTAGCCCGGGTCGCTGCCGTAGCAGGGCACGAGCCGCAGGAACGCCACGGCCCGCTCGTCGCGGTCGTAGGCGACGGCGAGCAGGAAGTCAGGATTGCTGCCCTCGACCTCGCGCCCGAGCTCCATCGTGAAGCCGCGCTCGGCGGCCTTCCCGCGCCACTCGCGCGAGATGTCGTTGAGCTGGCGCACGAGGTCGGGCGAGGCGTCGGACTCCCGCATCAGCCGGAAGCGGTGGTGCTTGTCGACCCGGTTGACCGCGGCCCGGACCGGCTTCATGGCGCTGCCCTGCAGCGTGAAGCGGTCGCACGGGATGATCGCCTCGTCGCCGAGGTAGACGCTGCTGAATCCGCGCGCCTTGTAGCGCGGCACGTCGGCCTCGCGCACCGACAGGAACGCCGCCCGCCAGGCCCGGCTGCGGCAGTAGGAGAGGAACTCGTCGAGCACGAGCGGCAGCGACTCCGGGCGGCCGATCGGATCGGCGGCGACGAGGGCGAAGCCGTTCGTGTAGGCGTACGGGATCATCGCCTCGCCGTCACTGGAGAAGAAGTAGCTCTTGTCCGAGCGCAGCGAGAAGTACGCGAGCGTGTCCCAGCCGTACTCGCGCACGAGGCGGCGGGCGTGCTCGCGGTCGGCCTCGGACGGCCCGCCGCGCTCGACGAGCGGCCGGAAGGCCAGGAAGGCCGCGATCACGAGGCCGACGATCCCGAGCACGAGCAGCGAGTCCGGAAAGAAGTCCGCGAAGAAGCGGCCCCGGTAGGTATACGGCCCCGCAAGCCCGATCATGCCGCCGTAGACGGTCTCGAGCATGCCGCCGAACGTCAGCTCCGGCGAGACGCGGTCCTGCTCGGCCAGCAGCGTCGCGAAGCCGTACACGCCGACCGCGAGCAGGTACGCCGGAACGAACTTGACGAGCTCGAGCAGCGAGTGCGGGTCGCCGCGGGCCGGGAAGCCGCGCCGCGTCACCACGAGCGCGACGACCATGCCGGCGTTGTAGAGCACGAGCAGCGGATCGGGGCCGCGCAGCGCGGAGAAGACCGCCGCCGCACCGAAGAGGATGACCCCGGCCGCCCAAGCGGTGCGCTTGCGCCGCCACAGCTGGCGGGCGAGGAGCAGCAAGAGGATCCCCACGACGATCGAGGCGACAGTCGAGTCGGCGCGGCCGGTCCGCGCCAGGAACGACTCGGAGAAGATGCCGAGGTCGTCCGCGATGCCCGGCAGGAACGGGAGGATCTGCAGCACCCCGCTGACCGCGGCGAGCACGGAGATCCACCGCACCGCGCCCTCGAACGGCAGCGGCGGCAGCGGGCGGGCGGCGGCCACCTGTGCCGCGAGGAGCGCGCGCTGCTCGGGCGGCTCGCCGGGCGGCGGCGGCGCCTCCATGTCGGCCTCCACCTCGCCCGTCGGCGGCGTCGGCACCCACGGGCGGATCGCCGAGCCCGCCGGCAGCGGGGCCACGCCGTCGGCTGCCACCGCGACCGCCGGCACGGGCGGGGCGCCCAGCGAGGCGGCGGTCGGCAGGGCGGAGGCGACAGCCCACTTGCGCCGTTTCTGGGCGCCGCCCTCGGGGCGCATCGTCGGGAAGAGGATGACGTCGCGGATCGAGTCGACCCCGGCGAGCAGCATCACGAGCCGGTCGATGCCGATGCCGAGCCCGCCGGTCGGCGGCAGGCCGTACTCGAGCGCGCGGATGTAGTCCTCGTCGATGTCCTGGGCCTC
>CAZEKK010000245.1:0-4442 GCA_964512905.1 uncultured Solirubrobacteraceae bacterium | reverse complement strand
ACGCCGCGCCCATCGCACCCCGCCGGTAGGTTCCGGCGCCATGGCGCCGGCCTCCTCGCTGCGCATCGCCCGCGACGAGCACGGCGTGCCCCACATCGACGCGGCCTCCGAGGCCGAGCTTCACCGCGGCCTCGGCGTCGTCCACGGCCACGACCGGGCGCTCGCCATGATCGTCACCCGCTTCGCCGGGCAGGGCCGGATGGCCGAGCACCTCCCCGGCGGCGAGGACCTCGTCGCGCTCGACCGGACGTTCCGGCGGCTCGGGCTGCACCGCGGCGCGGCCGAGCAGGCCGCGCAGCTCGGCCCGGCGGAGCGCCGGCTCGTGGACGCCTACTGCGCCGGGGCGAACCTCGCGCTGGCCCGGCGGATGCCGCTCGAGCTGCGCGCGCTGGGGCTGAAGGCCGCCGAGCCCTGGACGCCGGCCGACTGCGTGCTCGTCTCGCGGATGGCGGGCTGGGTCGCGCTGGCCCAGAGCCAGGGAGAGATGGAGGCGCTGCTGGTCCAGCTCGTGCGCGCGGGCGTGCCGCGCGGGTGCCTGGACGAGCTGTTCCCCGCCGGGCTCGACGGCCTCGACGAGGACCTCGTCGCCCGCCTGGCCCCGGGCGAGCCGCTCGTGCCGCCCGCCGTGCGCTGGAGCCAGGCGCTCCCGCGGCCGGTCGCGTCGAACAACTGGGTCCTGGCCCCGTCCCGGACCGCGAGCGGGCGGGCCCTGCTGGCCAGCGACCCCCACCTCGAGCTGCGCCTGCCGGCCGTCTGGTGCGAGGTGGCCGGCACGTGGGAGGGCCGCTGGATCGTCGCCGCGACGATGCCGGGCATCCCGGCCTTCCTGGTCGGCCGGACCGACACGCTCGCCTGGGGGCCGACGTATGCCTTCATGGACGCCGTGGACTCCTGGGTGGAGGAGTGCCGGGACGGCAAGGTGCGCCGCGTGGTCGACGGGGCCGACACCTGGGTGCCGGCAGCCGCGCGCACGGAGGAGATCCGCCGGCGCCGCGGCGAGCCGGTCCGGCTGACCGTCCACGAGACCGACCGCGGCGTGCTCGACGGGCCGCCGGACGCCGGCCTGCGGCTGGCGACGCGGTGGTCGGGCGCCCAGTCGGGCGCGCGGTCCCTGACCGCCCTGGCGCAGCTGCTGCGCGCACCCGACGTCCCGGCGGGGATGGCGGCGATCGGCCGGCTCGAGGCCGCCTTCAACTGGGTGCTCGCGGATGCGGACGGGTCGATCGGCTACCAGATGTCCGGCCTCATGCCGCTCCGTGCCAGTCCCGCGGGCGGCCTCGCGCCCCTGCCCGCGTGGGATCCGCAGACGGCGTGGCAGGGGTTCGCGCCGCCGGAGGAGCTCCCCCGCGCGCAGGATCCCGCGACCGGCTTCCTCGTGACCGCGAACGACGACCTGAACGGGCTCGGGACGCGCGCCCCGATCAACCTCCCGATGGGGGACTCGCGGGCGCGGCGGATCGCGCAGGAGCTCGCCGCCCGCGACGACTGGACGGTGGAGGCGGTGCGCGAGCTGCAGCTCGACCTGCGCGCCCGCCAGCCCGAGCCGTTCCTGGCCGTGCTGCGCCCGCTGCTCGGCGACGCGCCCAACGAGCGGCGGCTGCACGACTGGGATCTGCGCTACGGAACGGAGTCACTCGGAGCCACCCTCTTCGAGCGGTTCCACCGCGCCCTGCTCGAGGACGTGTTCGGCGGCGTGCTGGGCGCCGACGTCGTCCGCCACCTCCTAGACGAGACCGGCATCGTGGCGGACTTCTACGCCAGCCTCGACGGGGTGCTGCTGCGCGAGTCCTCCGCCTGGTTTGCCGGGGCGCCGCGCGACGAGATCTACCGCCGCGCCGCCGGCCGCGCCCTGGCCGCCCCGGCCCGGCCGTGGGGCGAGGAGCAGCAGGTCGTGCTGCGCCACCTGCTGTTCGGCGGGCGCCTGCCGGCCTGGGCCGGCTACGACCGCGGCCCGCTCCCGCTGCCCGGCGGGCGCGGCACGATCCGCCAGGGCCAGGTCTACCGCTCCGGCGGCCGCGAGACGAGCTTCGCGCCGTCGTTCCGGCTCGTGACCGACTTCGCCGACGAGGCCGCCCACACCGCCCTGGCCGGCGGGCCGTCGGACCGCCGCACGTCGCGGTGGTACGCCTCGGGTCTCGCGGCCTGGCAGGCCGGCCGCCTCAAGCCGCTGCGGTCGCGCTGACCGGGCAAGGCATCCGAGCCGCGCGGCGGGTACACCGGACGTGTCGCCCCGGCGACAGACGGGGCGCGCACCGGCATCGAGGATCGGGCCATCGCAATCGAGATGGAGGAGTTGCCGATGTTCGCCAAGGTTCTCGCCGCTGCACTCGCCGCATCCGTCCTGGCCGCCGGCGCCTCGGCGCTGCCGGCGGAGTCGCTGGCCCAGCAGAACAGCGGCGGCACCGCCTCGACGGGCCGCAAGCCGAAGCTCCGCTGCAAGATCCCCGGCACCAAGGTCACCATTCCGCGCGGCGGACGAAAAATCCACGTCGAGGACTTCAGCGACGGCACGCACACCCGCGACGCCTACTACTGCCGCCAGAACGGGACGCTCTGCTACTACGCGTACACGAACGGGAAGCTCACCAAGAAGTCCTGCACCGCCGCCCGGGTCGTGACCCCGGTCGACCCTCGCGGCTCCGTGCAGACCTCGACTCCGGTCACTTCCGCCCAGGGCCTGCCGCCCGAGTCCACGACGGGCGCGCCGACCGGCCCGGCGGGGACGGAGGGCACGGCCACGACGCCGGAGCCCAAGCTGCCGCGGGCCGGCACCGGCGTGCTCAGCAGCGGCATGGCCATCGCGGCGGGCTGACCGCCCAGCCCGGTCAGAACGGCCAGGGGCAGGTCGGCGCGCCGCGGGCGCGCGCCCGGCGGTCGACCGTGAGCTGCCCGGCGATCGCACTGCGGCTCATCCCGTCCATGCGGCGCACGAGCTGGGTGAAGGCGCCCGGCGGGCGCGGCACGATCCGCCAGGGCCAGGTCTACCGCTCCGGCGGCCGCGAGACGAGCTTCGCGCCGTCGTTCCGGCTCGTGACCGACTTCGCCGACGAGGCCGCCCACACCGCCCTGGCCGGCGGGCCGTCGGACCGCCGCACGTCGCGGTGGTACGCCTCGGGTCTCGCGGCCTGGCAGGCCGGCCGCCTCAAGCCGCTGCGACCGCGCTGAGCGTCATGCGCTACCTGCTCGAACGGAGTGACACCCTGCGCATTGGCAAGCTCGGCATCGATGAGGACGGCGCGATCAGGCTGTCCCACTCGCTCTTCTCCCACGGCTGCGACAAGGCCGTGCTGACCCAGGCCGTCCACACGCTGGCCGGGACCGCGGGGGCCTGCACGGGCGAGCTGCGGCGATTCCGCCGCCCGGAGCGGACCGACCGGTAGCCCGGCCTCGATCGCCCCGGCCGTGGCCGGCGGCGCCGCCCGGCGCCCCGCCGGCTCACGGCGGCGCGGCGCTCGGCCGGGCGTCCGCGCCCGCCGGCCCGATGCCCGCCGCGGCGTAGGCCTCGTCCTGGTCGAGCGTCTCGCGCTCGAGCAGCGCCGCCGCGAGCGCGTCGAGCTTGTCGCGGTTCTCCCCGAGCAGCTCGGTCGCCTCGGCGTGGGCCTCCTCGACGATGCGCCGGACCTCGTCGTCGACGAGCCGCTGCGTGTCCGGCGCGGCCTCGCCTCCGCCTGGCCACGCGGCTTCGCCCTCCGGGGGGAGCACCGCGACCGGGCCGATGGCGTCGCTCATCCCCCAGCGGCCGACCATGTTCCGGACGACGTCGGTCGCCTGGCGGATGTCGGATTCGGCGCCGGTGGTCATGTCCCCGTAGATGAGCTCCTCCGCCGCGCGGCCGCCGAGCATCACCTTGATCTTGGCGGCCAGGTAGCCCTCGCTGTAGCTGAAGCGGTCGGCCTCGGGCGCGGAGAGGGTCACGCCCAGCGCGGCGCCGCGGGGGACGATCGAGACCTTGCGGATCGGGTCGGCGTCGGGGGTGAGCATCGCGACGATCGCGTGCCCGGCCTCGTGGTAGGCGCTTCGCTCGCGCTCCTCGGGGCTCACCATGATCCGCCGCTCGCTGCCGAGCACGAGCTTCTCGAGCGCGTCGCCCAGGTCGGCGCGCTGCACGGCCTCGTGCCCCCGGCGGGCGGCGAGCAGCGCGGCCTCGTTGACGATGTTCGCCAGGTCGGCCCCGACCATGCCCGGCGTGCTCGCGGCGAGCCGGTCGAGGTCCACGTCGTCGGCGAGCGGCACCGAGCGCGTGTGCACGTCGAGGATCTTGCGCCGTCCGTGCGTGTCCGGGGGCTGGACCGCGATGCGGCGGTCGAAGCGCCCGGGACGCAGCAGCGCCGGATCGAGCACCTCGGGCCGGTTGGTCGCGCTGATCACGATCACCCCGATCTTCGGGTCGAAGCCGTCCATCTCGGTGAGGATCTGGTTGAGCGTCTGCTCACGCTCGTCGT
>CAZEKK010000244.1:0-4446 GCA_964512905.1 uncultured Solirubrobacteraceae bacterium | reverse complement strand
CGCCGGGTCGTTCGTCGCCGCGCTGACCGCCAACGGCGTGACGCCGGAGGAGATGATGCGCGTCGTCAACCGCCAGGCGCCATCCCCGTTCCGCGACGTCGATCTCGGCCAGCTGCTGCGTCCGAACGCCCGCGAGTTCATCGGCTCGACGGTGCGGCTGCCGCTGCGCGCCCTCAACGTCGCCCGCACCGTCCTCGGCGATCTCACCCAGCACTCGGTCATGGACGTCGCGGTCGGGATAGCCGAGGCACTGCCGTCGGGCCTGTACTCGGGCGCCGGAATCGAGAACTACGTGCGGACGGTCCTGTCGGACCCCGACCGCTGTGACGACTTCCGGCTGCTCGACAACGAGCTGTACCTCGCCGCCACCGACCTCGACACCTGCGAGCGGATCGTCTTCGGCGCCGACGAGTGGGACGACGTGCCGATCTCCACTGCCGTGCGCGCGTCGACCGCCCTGCCGATGGTGTACGCGCCGGCCGACGTCAAGGGCCGCGAGCTCGTCGACGGTGGCATCGTGTCGACGACCAACGTCGACATCGCCGTCGAGGCGGGGGCGAAGTTCATCATCGTCGTCAACCCCCTCGTCCCCTACGTCAACGACTTCACCAAGACGGTCACGACGCTGAACGGCACGCGGCCCCGGCGGGTGTCGGACATGGGCTTCGCCCAGATCGGCTACCAGACGTTCAAGCTGCTCGCCTACCAGCGCCTGCACGAGCTGGCGCGGCAGTGGGAGTCGCGGTATCCGGGCGTCGACATCGTGCTGATCGAGCCCGAGCCCAACGACGAGCTGATGTTCCAGACCTCGGTGATGAACTTCGCCGCGCGGGTTGACATCGCCCGCCATGGCTTCCAGTCGGTCACGATGAAGCTCGCGCAGGACTACGAGCACTTCAAGGAGATCTCCGGTCGGCACGGCATCGAGATCTCGGCGACCCGGGTGCGCAAGGTCGTCAAGCACTTCTCGGTCGAGCGCGAGCGCACCCGGGCCTGGCGCAAGATCCTCGAGCAGACGACCGGCACCCTCCTGCGCCAGTCGGCGCAGGAGCCGAGCTAACTGGCCAATCCACGGCACGGCGCCGCGCGCGTCGGCCCCCGCGGGACCAGGCCGAGGCGTCCGGCCAGCCACGGCAGTGCCGCGGCGTACGCGGCCTGCCAGTAGTTGAAGTCGTGGCCGCCCGGAGCGATCACCAGGCAGGTGATCACCCCCGCCCGGCGGGCGAGCGTCGCGAGCGACCGTGCCGCCGCGAGCGGTCCAGGATCGCTGGATCCCGAGGCGATCCAGCCGGCAAGTTGCGGGAAGCGGCGCGTCGCGAGCAGGTGCGGCGGGCTGTGCGCGAGGAAGGCGGCGCGCGAACCGCCGAAGAGCGCCGTGATGGTCTGAGTCTCGGAGTCGCTGAGGTACTGCGGGTTTGCGAGCCCGGAGAAGCTCGCGAACGTGCGCCAGACGCCGGGGTGGCGCAAGGCCAGCCAGACCGAGCAGGTCGCGCCCTCCGACAGTCCGCCGACCGCCCACCGGCGCGGGCTGGGCGCAGGGGAGAGGGTGCGGCGGATCCAGCGGGGGACGTCGACGGCGAGGTAGGTCTCGACGCGCCCGTACTTCGTGCTGTTCACGCACTCCGAGTCGCCCTCGAACGAGCCGTTGATGTCGGGCATCACGAGGATGGGGGCCCGGTCGCCGTGGGCCTTGGCCCACGCGTCGGTCGTCTCGTCGGCTTCGCCGCTGCGGGTCCAGTCCTCCGGGGTTCCGGGCGTCCCCGCGAGGAGCACGACGACCGGCAGGCGGGGCTTTGGGCGCCGGAACCACGCCGGCGGCACGTACACGATCGCCGAACGGGGGCGGTAGCGCGGATCCGAGGACGGGATGCTCACCTGGACCGTGGCGCCGTGGCGGGGGACGTGGCGCTGGCGCACGAGGTAGGACGCGGGCTGCTCGTCGACCGAGTACTGCCCGAACAGCTCGCCGACCGTGCGGAAGTAGTCGAAGTGGCGGTTGATGACCGCGCCGGCGGTGACCAGCAGCAGGACCAGCGCGGCGGCGCCGAAGGCGGCCCGAGCCCACCAGCGCCGCCGCGGCCACCCGGCGGCGGCCAGGCAGGCAACGGCGAGCGCCGCCGGCGCGATCACGAACCAGATCGAGAGGAGGTTCAGGTCGTCCAGGGGGACATCCTCCCGGAAGCGGCGCCGGCGGCCCTAGCCCAAGGCGCGTCGCAGCGCCTCGAGCAGCCGGTCCGTGGCCTGGGCGCTCTGCACGGTGACCCGGACCCGGGCGTCGTCCCCGAGGTCTGTGCCCTGGCGGACGATCACGCTGCTGCGCCCCAGGCGGGCGGCAAGCTCGGCGGCGCTCAGTCCGGCGGCCTCGATCCAAAGCGTGTTCGTCTGGCTTGCCGGGGCGTCGGCGGGCAGATCGTGGAGCGCGTCGAGGATTCGTCGCCGCTCGGCTGCGACCTGGGCGCGCCGCGCCCCGACCTGTGCGTCGCAGACGCGCAAGGCCTCGAGCGCGCCGGCGGCGATCGGGTCCGCCAGGCCGCCGGGAGGCAGCATCCGGGCCAGCAGCGGCGGCGTGGCCTCGCCGCCCAGCGCCCAGCCGACCCGCAGCCCCGAGAGTCCGTAGGCCTTCGAGAGGGTGCGCACGAGCAGCAGCCGCGGGTGATCGTCGAGGAGCGAGACGGTTGCGTTCGGATCCTCGGCGTCCACGAAGTCCACGAGCGCCTCGTCGATCACCGGCGTCACCGCCTCGGGCAGCGCGTCGAGGAGGGCGCCGAGCGTTGCTGCCGGCAGGCGCGCCCCGGTCGGGTCGCACGGGTTGGCGAGCAGCAGCATGCGGGTCCGGCCGGTGACCGCGGCGAGCAGGGCGTCGGGTTCGAGCGCCGCTGCGGCCACGGCGGACGCGCCGGTGCGCGCCGCGAGGGCGGGATGCAGCGGGTAGCCGGGCCAGACGGTCAGCAGCTCGTCGCCGGGCGCGACGAGGCGGGCGGCCGCGGCGGTGAGCAGCCCCGACGCCCCCACGCCAACCGCGACGCGGTCGGGCTCGATGCCGGCACGGCGGGCAAGCGCCTCGCGGAGCTCGGTCGCGGCGGGGTCGGGCGCCCGGTTGATCCCCCGCCGCGTCGCGTAGGTGATCGCGGAGACGACCTCGGGGTGGGGAAGCTCGTGCCAGGTCGTCTGGGAGAGGTCGAGCGGCTCGACCTTCGCGAGGGCGAGCCGCCGGCGCTCGTCGGCCCGCGCACGCAGCTCCTCGGAGACCTCCGCGTCGGACATCCCCTCGAACTGCTTGTAGTAGTCGAGCAGCCCCATCTGTGCGGCGGCGGGCTAGTCGGCTGGCTCCAGGTCCGCGCGTGCGCGGAGCCGGCGGCGTGGCCTGGGCGTGCGTGGGGGCTCTGCGTCAGTCATCTAGACCGTCGGAGCGAGGCTCGGCCCGAGCCCGTGGATGAAGATCAGATAGACCGAGAAGAGGATGGTCCCGACGGCGCAGGTGACCACGAAGATCCGTCCGATCATCCCGGCGCGCTGGTCGAAGCCCGCGGCGCGGCGCACTAGGACCCAAGCGGCGTCGAGCTTCTTGAGCGCGACGAGCCCGAGCATGAGGCACGCCATCAGCCCGACGAAGCCGACCGCGAGGGCGGCGCCGATGTTGTCCGTCAGCCACTGAACCTGGGAGGCGATCCACAGCCAGGCGACCGGCAGCGGCCCCCAGAACGTGAGGTTGATCAGCACCATCAGCGCGACGATGCCGCGCGCCAGCCAGGTGTCGATCGCGCGCCGGCGGTCCCCGGCCTCCTCGGGCAGCTCGCGGTACTTGACCGGCCGGGTTCCGGGCCGGCGGCCGACGAAGAGGCCGCCGGTGTCGGTCGGGTCGGTCTTCAAGCGAGGGTCCTCCGCGGGGCATCCTGCCCCGCGTTCCGACACGGACGGGCGCCGTCCGGACGCCCGTGACCGGCGGGCTGCGCCCGCCTCTGGGGCCAGGCCGCACGGGCGCCGACCGGACGCCCGTGACCGGCGGGCTGCGCCCGCCTGCTCACTGGCTGTACAGCCCGTCGAAGATGTCGGCGTACTTCTCGTTGACGACGTTGCGCTTGACCTTCAGGGTCGGCGTCAGCTCGCCCGTCTCCTGGGAGAGGTCGTGGTCGAGGATCGCGAACCTCTTGACCTGCTCGACCTGGGCGTACTTCTCGTTGGCCTTGTCGAGCACGCTCTGGATCAGCTCGTGCACCTTCGGCGCGGTCGCCAGCGAGGGGATGTCCTCGGGCAGGCCGTGCTCGCGGGCGAAGTGCACGATCTCCTCGGGGTCGAGCGTGACGAGGGCGACCGGGTAGGGCCGCCGATCGCCGTACATGACCGCCTGAGAGATCCAGCGGCTTTGCTTGAGGTCGTTCTCCAGGTTGGCTGGCGTGAGGTTCTTGCCGCCCGCGGTGATGATGATGTCCTTCTTGCGGCCGGTGA
>CAZEKK010000243.1:0-4467 GCA_964512905.1 uncultured Solirubrobacteraceae bacterium | reverse complement strand
CGGCGTCGGCTACCGGTTCCGGCCTGACGGCGGCCACTAGCGGTCGCACCCATGCGCTCGATCCGCAACCGGCTCGCGCTCCTCTTCTTCGGCATCACTCTCGCGGCGATCGTCGGGATCTACCTCTACGTGGTGCCGCAGCTCGAGACCCGCCTCGTCGAGGAGCAGCTCGACGCGCTGTCGGCGGACGCCCGCACCTACTCCGGGGCCGTCGAACGGGCCACCGAGTCCGACGTCAGCGAGGCGACGCTGAACCGGATCGTGCGCGAGGCCGCGGACCGCTCGGGCGACCGGGTCACGCTCCTCGCCGTCAGCCAGGGGACCGAGGGGCTCGACGTCTATCCGAAGTCCGATTCCACCACCGAGGTGGACCTCGGCGGCCTCGGAGAGGAGCTCGGGCTCGAGGCCGCCCGGACGGGCCGCCGCCAGACCGGCATCGAGAGAACGCCGGACGGCGAGCTCGGCCAGGCGGCGCAGCCGATCGGCCCCGGACCGCGGGTGACGAACGTGATCATCTACTCGCGCAGCCTCGCCGACGTGCGCCGCAACGTCGAGCTGATCCGGCGTCAGATCATCGTGGCCGGCGGCGTCGCGCTCGCCTTCGCCGTGCTCGCCGGTTACCTCATCGCCGGCGTGTTCACCCGCCGGCTGCGCCGCCTCGAGCAGGCTGCCGGCCGGATCTCCGCAGGCGACTTCTCCCAGCGCGTGCCGGTCGAGTCCGACGACGAGCTGGGTCAGCTGGCGATCGCCTTCAACGAGATGCAGGGCCAGCTCGCCCAGCTCGACATCGCCCGCAAGCGCTTCATCGCCACGGCGTCGCACGAGCTGCGAACCCCAATCTTCTCCCTCGCCGGCTTCGCCGAGCTGCTCGAGGACGAGGACCTCGACGAGGAGACCCGCCGGAAATTCCTGCGCCAGATCCGCGCGCAGGCGGCACGGCTGCAAGGACTGTCCACCGAGCTCCTCGACCTCTCCCGGCTCGAGGCGGGCTCGCTCGAGCTCCACGTCGAGCCGACCGACGTCGCGGCCCTCGCCCGCGACGTCACGGGCGAGTTCACGCCGGTGCTGGAGAAGACCGGCACGCCGCTCGTCGTGGAGGTGCCCGACGGCCCGATCGAGGCAGTGTGCGATCCGGATCGCGTGGCCCAGATCGTCCGGATCCTCATCGACAACGCCATCGCCCACACGCCCGATGGAACCGAGATCGCGGTGCGCGCCCAGCGGGACAACGGCGAGGTGCGCGTCGCGGTCGCCGACCACGGCCGGGGCATTCCCGCCGCCGACCTCCAGCGGGTCTTCGAGCCGTTCTTCACCTCCGACGACGCCCAGGGCGCCGGCCTCGGCCTCGCGATCGCCCACGAACTCGCCGCGCGCATGGACGGCCAGCTCGGCGTCCAGTCCGATCCGGGCGGCACGACGTTCACGCTGTCGCTGCCCACGGCGCTCGAGCGCACCCCGTCCGGATCGGGATGGCGGCGCGCCGCCGGGCGCTGACCCCTGATTGCCGCGACCGCGAACCTGCCGGTCCGTATCCTCCGTTGATGGCCCGTCCGCCCGCCCTGCCCCTCGTCCTCGCCGCCGTCGCCTGCGCGGGCGCGCTGGCAGCAGGCTGCGGCGGCGGCGACACGACGACGGCGGGCGAGCCGGCGCAGACGAGCGTGCGCACGACGCGGATCGAGGTCGTCCAGGGCCTCGGCGACGGGGGCTTCGACCCCGCCGCCATCTACCGGCGCGAGTCGCCCGGAGTCGTGACCGTGGTGAGCGTCTTCGGCGACGGCGGCGGCGCCAGCGGCGGCGGCCTCGGCTCGGGCTTCGTCATCTCGCCGAGCGGCGAGATCCTCACGAATGCCCACGTCGTCACGCAGGGACAGGGCTCGGGCCTGCGCAACGCCGACGAGGTCTACGTCCAGTTCGGCGATCGCAACTCCGTGCCGGCGAAGATCGTTGGCGCCGACCCCAACAGCGACGTCGCCCTGCTGAAACTCGAACCGGACGGCCTGTCGCTCACGCCGCTGCCGCTCGGCAGCAGTGCCCGCCTCCAGGTCGGCGCGCCGGTCGCGGCGATCGGCAGTCCCTTCGGGGAGCCGCAGTCGCTGTCCGTCGGCGTCGTCTCGGCGATCGACCGGACGATCGACTCGCTCACGAACTTCCAGATCTCCGGCGCGATTCAGACCGATGCCGCGATCAACCGCGGCAACTCCGGGGGGCCGCTCGTCGACAGCCGCGGGCGGGTGATCGGCATCAACTCGCAGATCCGCACGACCGGAGGCGGTAGCGTCGGCGTGGGCTTTGCGATCCCGATCGATACGGTCAAGCGCTCGCTGGCCCAGCTGCGCGAGGACGGCAAGGCCCGCTACGCCTACATCGGCGTTTCGACCGTGCCCCTCTTCCCGCAGCTCGCCGAGAAGTTCCGCCTCCCGGTCCGCACCGGAGCCTGGGTCCAGGAGGCGACCCCGGGCGGCCCTGCCGCGGACGCAGGCCTGCGCGGCGGCGGGGACGCCGAGCGCTTCCAGGCCCAGGAGTACCGGACGGGCGGCGACATCATCGTGGCGGTCGACGACGAGCCGATCCGGACCGAGTCGGCGCTGAGCGCGGCCATCGCGAGCAAGGCGCCCGGCGACGAGGTGGCCGTCACGTACTACCGCGGCAGCGACAAGCGGTCGACCACCGTCAGGCTCGGCGAGCGGCCGCTGCGGCTCAATCCCGAGCTGACGCCCTAGGGCACGTGTCCGGACGGGTGCACCAGCCTCGGGCATGACCGACGCTCGCGCCCTCGTCGTCGACCTCGCCACCGGCCTGCGCGAGCGGGTCCTCCCGGCCCTCGGCGGACACGACGGCCGGGCGCATGCGCGGGCGGGGGCTGGCGGCGACGTCACGTTCGCGATCGACGAGGACGCCGAGCGGTTCCTCGAAGCCTACGTCGCCGAGCACGCCCCGACGGTCGCGTTCTACTCCGAGGATCGCGGCCTCGTCGAGCCGGCCCGGCCCGCGGAGCACGTCCTGGTCGTCGATCCCATCGACGGAACGCGGCCCGCGCTCGCCGGCCTCGAGGCGGCGTGCGTGTCGGTCGCGCTGGCGCCGCTCGGCGACGACGGCGCGCCGACCATGGGCGACGTCGCCGTCGGCGCGGTCGTCGAGATCAAGAGCGGGGCGTCGTTCGTCGCGCAGCGCGGTCGCGGCCTGCAGGCCAGTGTCCCGGTCGCGCCGAGCCCGACGACCGACCTGTCGAAGCTCTTCTGGGTCTACGGCCTGCGCGGCCGGCCGGCGCGGCCGATGATGGAGGTGCTCGGCGAACTCGTCGACCGCTCCTCGGTCGGCGGCGCGGTCTTCGACCTCGGCGCGGCGACGTTCGACATGACCCGCGTCGCGACCGGGCAGCTCGACGCCTACGTCGAGCCCGGCGGGCGGATGGTCGACGAGGTGCCGGGCATGCAGGCGGCGTTTGCGACCGTCGGCGGCGGCCACCTGCTCAACAACTCGCCCTACGACGTGGCCGCCGCGGCACTCGTCTGCTCCGAGGCCGGCGTGGTCGTCACCGACGCGAGCGGGCGAACCCTCGACGACCGCCCGCTGCTGGCCGCGGGCGCGGCCGGCCAGATGTCGATGCTCGTCGCCGCGAACCCCGCGCTGCACGCCGCGCTGCTCGCCGAGATCGACGCCGGCATCGCCCGGCTGGGCGCCGGCTGATCGCGGCGGCACCTGCCGGTATCGTGCGCGCGCGTCTCGCGGCGCACGATCGCTCACGACAACCTGAAGGACCAGCCCGTGCTGCAGCCGGTCGCGCTCGGCCAGAAGCATCTCGCCGACTACACCCACATCGTCGGCCGGCCCCTGATCGCCGAGATCAAGGAACTGATGCAGCCCCTCGCCGGCAAGCGCGTCCTGCACCTCTCGGCGACCGCGTTCGGCGGCGGCGTGTCCGAGATCCTCTACACCCTCGTCCCGCTCATGCGCGACGCCGGCCTGGACGCCGAGTGGCACGTCATCTACGGCCGCGAGGAGTTCTTCAATGCCACCAAGCTCCTGCACAACGCGCTGCAGGGCGCGCCCCGGGATCTGACCCCCGCCCAGTGGGAGACCTGGCGCGAGTACAACGAGATCAACGCGCGCGAACTGTCCGGCGGCTGGGACGTCTGCATCGTGCACGACCCGCAGCCCGCCGCCGTGCACGCGCTCGCGCCCGAGAAGGCGGCGGCCTGGGTGTGGCGCTGCCACATCGATCTCTCCACGCCGAACCCGGCCACGATCGAGCAGCTGCTCCCGGCGATCGCACCGTACCCGGCATCGGTCTTCCACATGCCGTCATATGTGCCGGAGGGCATGGAGGGGACGGTCAACATCGTCCCGCCGGCGATCGATCCGCTGGCGCCGAAGAACATGGCCCTGTCGCCGGACGACGCCAGCTACGTCTGCGCCCAGTTCGGCATCGACGTCGACCGGCCGCTGGTCTGCCAGGTGTCGCGCTTC
>CAZEKK010000242.1:0-4472 GCA_964512905.1 uncultured Solirubrobacteraceae bacterium | reverse complement strand
GGTGTCGCCTCCGCCGCCGCCGGTGTCACCTCCGCCGCCGCCGGTGGCGCCTCCGCCGCCGCCGGTGTCACCGCCGCCGGGGTCGCCCCCGCCGCCGGTGTCGCCTCCGCCGCCGCCGGTGTCGCCTCCGCCGGTCGCCCCGCCGCCAGCGGTGTCGCCACCGGCCGCGCCGCCCGCGTCGCCGGACCCGTCGCCCGAGCCGGTGTCGCCGCCGTCCTGGGTGAGGAAGTCCTCGGGCGAGACGACTTCGCCGCGCTTGGCTGCCGCGCGGGCCTCGCGCTCGGCCTTTCGCTCGGCGTCGATCTCCTTCGCAGCCAGCATGAAGTCGCGCCAGATCGCCGCCGGGTAGGTGCCGCCGGCCACCGGTGCGCCGCCGTACTCGGTCTTCATCGGCCGCAGGCTGTCGGGATAGCCGACCCACACCGCAGCGGTGTAGGTCTTCGTGAAGCCCACGAACCAGGCGTCGCCGTAGTTCTCTGTGGTGCCGGTCTTCCCGGCGGCGAAGTCACCGATCTGGGCATCGCGCCCCGTGCCGTTCAGCACGACGCCCTCGAGCATCGACGTCATCTCGGCGGTCAGGTCCTTCGACAGCACGCGCTTCTCGCGCCTTTCGTTGCGCCGGATGACGGTGTCGCCGATGCCGCTGCCGGTGCGCACCTCGTGGATGCCGACCGGGCCTTCCTTCTGCGCGCCAAGCGTGCCCCAGACGCGGTTTCCGCCATCGGCGACGGTCTGGTAGGCGTGCGCCATGTCCAAGGGGGTGACGCCCTGCTCGAGGCCGCCGAGCGTGATCGCCAGGTTGGTCGACACCGGCGTCCGGATGCCCATGCGCTGGGCCATCTGGGCGACCTTGCGGGTGCCGACCTTGATGCCGACCTCGGCGAACACGGAGTTGTCGGACTGCGCCGTGGCGCCGGCGAGCGTCTGCGAGCCCGAGTACTGGCCCTCGTAGTTGTTCACGACGAACCGCTCGTTCGGGTCGGCGCTGTTGGGCACCTTGAAGAGCTTCTGCTTGGACTCCCACACCGAGTAGGGGTCGATGCCGGACTTCAGCGCCGCCGCGAGGACGAACGTCTTGAACGACGACCCTGGCTGACGCTGCCCCTGGGTGGCGAGGTTGAATGGGATCTTGCCGTAGTCGCGACCGCCGACCATCGCGCGAACCTCGCCCGTGGAGTTGTCGATGACCACCAGCGCCGCCTGCGGACCCTTGGGGTCGCTGAGGTTGTTCTGGACGGCCTGCTCGGCGGCCTTCTGGAGGTCGAGGTCGAGGGTGGTCTGGATCTTCAGGCCGCCGCCGAACGCGCGCAGCGGACCGAAGCGGTCGACGACCTGCTGCTTGACCCAGGTCGTGAAGTACGGCGCCGAGGAGATCTCCCGCGGCGGCTGCAGTTCGAACCGCGTGGGCATGGGCTCCGAGAGCGCGGCCTCGTAGGCGCCCTGGGTGAGGTAGCCCTGGTCGAGCATCTGCCGCAGCACCGTGTTGCGCCGCGCCTTGGCGTCGCGCGGATTCTCGATCGGGTCGAAGGCGTAGGGCGACGCGACGATGCCGGCCAGGGTGGCCGACTCGGCGGCGGTGAGCTGTGAGGCGCACGGTCGGGCCGCGTTCGTGTCGCAGCCAGGGTGGCGGTTCGCGAAGTAGACCCGTGCCGCCGACTCGACGCCGTAGGCGCCGTTGGCGAAGTACACCGAGTTGAGGTATTCGGTGAGGATCTTGCGCTTGCTCCACTTCGTCGACAGGTGGTAGGCGAGCGCCGCCTCGCGGAGCTTCTGGAAGACCGTGCGCTTCTGCTGGGCCGCGAGGGCGTTCTTGACGAACTGCTGCGGGATCGTCGACCCGCCCTGCGCCGCGCTCTGGCTCAGGATGTCCTGGATGAAGGCGCGTCCGATGCCCTGGTAGTCCACGCCGTCGTGCTCGTAGAAGCGGCGGTCCTCGATCGCGATGATCGCGTGGGTCATCGTTGGCGAGATCTGGTCGGCGGTGACCAGGATCCGGTTCTCGCTGTTCGTGAGGATCCCCAGCGGCTTGTTGTGGATGTCGTAGAGGATCGAGTTCTTCGCGTTGCGGAACTCCGCCCGGTTCTCCAGGGACGGCAGGTCGGCGGCGACGGCCATCATCATCCCGAAGATCGTCGAGACGAAGGCGATGATGCCGAGGCCCAGGACGACGAGCGCGACCCGGATGCGGTGCACGCGCGGGCGGGGGGGACGTCCGCCGTCCCCGTCGCCCCCGCCTCCCGGGAACTGCACGACCTGGCCGCCGCCGTCGGGCGCGGCCTCGTCAGCAGGTGTGGTGTGGCCCGCGTCGTCCATTCGATGAGCGCCGCCAGTGGCGGCATCCGGGCGCGCCGAGCGCGCCGACGGGCGGGGGAGACCCCGCCGGTCCCGGCCTTGAAGCCAGGCGCGAGAGTCTAGCATTGGCCCGGATGGCTCCACCCCGGTCCGATCCCGCCGGCCAGGCCGCGTGGCTCACCCGCGGCGCCGCCCATGCGCTGCCGGCGGGCGCGCTCGAGGAGCGGCTGGCGGCGGCCCTGCGCGAGGACCGGCCGCTGCGGGCCAAGCTCGGCATCGACCCCACGGCGCCGGACATCCACCTCGGCCACGTCGTCGTGCTGCAGCGCCTGCGGGACTTCCAGGACGCGGGCCACGTCGTCGTGCTGATCGTCGGCGACTACACCGCGCGGGTCGGCGACCCCAGCGGGCGGTCCGCCACGCGGCCCGTGCTCGCGGCCGAGGAGATCGACCGCAACGCCCTGACCTTCCAGGATCAGGCGTTCCGGGTGCTCGATCGCGATCGAGTCGAGGTGCGCCGCAACGGGGAGTGGCTGGACATGGCGGCCGAGGACCTCTTCCGCCTGGCGCGGACGTCGACGGTCGCGCAGATCCTCGAGCGCGACGACTTCGCCCGCCGCTACGAGCGTCAGGAGCCGATCTCGGTCCTCGAGCTGCTCTATCCCCTGCTGCAGGGCTACGACTCGGTCGCGGTGTGCGCCGACGTCGAACTCGGCGGCACAGACCAAAAGTTCAACCTCCTGCTCGGTCGTGACGTCCAGCGCGCCTACGGACAGCCTGAGCAGTCGATCCTCACGATGCCGATCCTGCCGGGCATCGACGGACACGAGAAGATGAGCAAGTCGCTCGGCAACCACATCGGCATCACGGAGCCACCGGACGAGATGTACGGCAAGACCCTGCGCCTGCCGGACGACGCGCTCGCGACCTGGTACGCGCTCCTGCTGGACGGGGCCGTCCCGGCCGGCGCCGCGCCCCGCGACGCCAAGCGTGCCCTCGCCCGCGCGCTCACGGCCCGCTTCCATGGCGCGTCCGCGGCCGCGGAGGCCGAGAGGCGGTTTGACCAGATCCATATCGAGCACCGCCCCCCGGACGACGTCCCCACCGCGGAGTTCGTGGCCGAGAACGGGACCGTCCACATGCCGGCGCTCCTCGCCAGCGCATTCGGGATGTCTCGCTCGGAGGCCCGTCGCCTGCTCAGCCAGGGCGGCGTGCGCCTCGACGGCGATCCGCT
Organism: uncultured Solirubrobacteraceae bacterium; assembly: GCA_964512905.1. Taxonomy (GTDB): domain Bacteria; phylum Actinomycetota; class Thermoleophilia; order Solirubrobacterales; family Solirubrobacteraceae; genus CANJIV01. The sequence goes on along the minus strand of CAZEKK010000242.1, from coordinate 946 downwards.
CGGTGAAACCGACGTGGAGCCGGCCCGCCTGGACGGCGCCGTTCTCCAGGTCGGAAAGCGCCGGTTCTGCCGCCTGCACGCCGCTGAGACGTCGTGACGCTGCACGCCGGGGTGCTGCGTCTGTCGACGAAGGGGTCCGGCGCAGTGGTCGACGTGACCGATGGGGTGGCGGCGATCGTGCGCGGCGCCGGCGCCGCGGAGGCCGTCGCCACCGTCTTCGTGGTCGGATCGACAGCCGCCATCACGACGATCGAGCACGAGCCAGGAGCCGTGGAGGATCTCGGCGACGCGCTCGAACGCCTGCTGCCAGCGGGGGGCGACTACGCCCACAACCGCCGCAACCACGACACCAACGCCCACGCCCACCTGCGCGCGGCGATCATCGGACCGTCCGAGACGGTGCCGGTGGTCGCAGGCCGGCTCGGGCTCGGCACCTGGCAGCAGATCGTCCTGGTCGACTTCGATGACCGGCCCCGCGACCGCACGGTGCACGTCCGCGTCCTCTCCTGATGCGGCAGATGGCTCGGATCCGGCCAGAGCGAGTTCCGCCACGACCCGATCTGCGCTACACTGCTTCGCCCGCCTGCCCTGCCATCCGCAGTGCAGGCGCGTGCTCCGGAGGGGACGCCCCTCGCCCGTGCGGCACGGCGGTCTTTGAAAACTCGACAGCATGCGCACCCCGGGACCGACTCGTCGGTCGTCGGGTGCGTCCAGGTTCGACCTGCCGTGGCCGGCGCGTGCGCCGGCGGCGGAAGGCTCAGAATTGACCCCGTCGTGCCCCGGATGCCGGATCGTGTACTCGGCATCCCTCGTGAGGGCATGGACGAACTCTGTGATGTATGCAGTTCTTCACGGAGAGTTTGATCCTGGCTCAGGACGAACGCTGGCGGCGTGCTTAACACATGCAAGTGGAGCGACGAACCAGGGCTTGCCCTGGGGCAGAGCC
>CAZEKK010000241.1:1562-4482 GCA_964512905.1 uncultured Solirubrobacteraceae bacterium | reverse complement strand
CGCTTCAAGCTGGTCAACGACTCGCTCGGCCACACCGTCGGCGACCGCGTCCTCGTCGCGGTCGCCGACCGTCTGAGCGCGGTGCTCCGCCCGGGCGACACCGTCGCGCGCTTCGGCGGCGACGAGTTCACGATCCTCTGCGACGACTTGTCCGGCGAGCACGAGGCGGCCCGGCTCGCCGAGCAGGCGGCAGCCGCGATCGCCGAGCCGATGACCGTCGACGGCGTCGACATGTTCCTCAGCTCGAGCGTCGGGATCGCCTTCGGGTCGACTGCGTCGCAGCTTCCGGACGACCTGATTCGCGACGCCGACGCCGCCATGTACCGAGCCAAGGAGCGCGGCAAGGGCCGCTACGAGATCTTCGACCAGGAGATGCGCTCGCGCGCGTCGCACCGCCTCGACCTCGAGCGCGCGTTGCGCCATGCGCTGGATCGGCGTGAGTTCCGGCTGCTGTTCCAGCCGATCGTGTCGCTCGAGTCCGGGGCGCCGGTCGCGCTCGAGGCGCTCCTGCGGTGGGAGCATCCCGAGCGCGGGACGGTCGGGCCGGACGCGTTCATCGGACTCGCCGAGGAGACCGGCCTCATCGTGCCGATCGGCAACTGGGCGATCCGGGAGGCGGCCGCGCAGGCGGGCGCCTGGCAGCACGCCGCCGGCCCCCTCGGCGACGTCACCGTGACGGTCAACCTCTCCGCCCGCCAGCTCCTCCAGCCCGACCTCGTCGCCACCGTCGCCGCCGCGCTCGAGCAGGCCGGCGCCTCCCCGCGGCAGTTCTGCCTCGAGCTGACCGAGAGCGCGGTCATGGACGATCCGGAGGCGAGCATCCGGGCGCTGCGGGGCCTCAAGGCCCTGGGCCTGAGCGTGAGCATGGACGACTTCGGCACCGGCTACTCGTCGCTGGCCTACCTCAAGCGCCTGCCCGTCGACGTCGTCAAGGTGGACCGATCGTTCGTGGCGGGCCTCGAACAGTCGGCCGAGGACACCCAGATCGCGACGGCGGTGATCTCGCTCGCGCACGCCCTGGGGCGGCGCGCGGTGGCCGAAGGCGTCGAGACCGCCGGCCAGCTGGCGACGGTCCGCGCGCTGCGCTGCGACATGGCGCAGGGATTCCTCATCGCCCGCCCGTCCCGCGCGGAAGACCTCGCGGATGCGGCCATCCGGCTGCCGCCGGCCTGATCGCGGTCGAGCCGCCGCGGCGGGGCGGTACTCTCGGCGGCGATGCCCGATGTGGTGATGCCGCGGCTGTCGGACTCGATGGAGGAGGGGACGATCCTGCGCTGGCTGCGGGCCAGCGGAGACGTGGTGGCGCGCGGGGACGAGCTGGCCGAGATCGAGACCGACAAGGCGACGATGACCTACGAGGCCGACAGCGCCGGCGTGCTCGAGCTGGTCGCGGCCGAGGGGGAGACGCTGCCGATCGGTGCGGTGATCGCGCGGATCGGCGCGGCGGACGGGGATGGCGGGGACGGGGGCGCGGCACCGGCCGCCGAGGCGGGCGCCGCGGCACCGGCGGCGGGCGCCGCTGCCGCCGCCCTCGCCCCAGACGCCGCCGAGTCCCCGGTCGCCGCTGCCGCCGCCCTCGCCCCAGACGCCGCGGCGTCTGCGGTCGCCGCCCTCGCCCCAGACGCCGCGTCTGCGGTCGCGCCTGGCGCGCCGCCCGCGCCGCCGTCCGACCGGGTGAAGGCCTCACCGGTCGCTCGGCGGATCGCCGGGGAGCTGGGCGTGGACATCGGAGATCTGCGCGGCACCGGCCCCGGCGGGCGGATCGTCAAGGCCGACGTGCAGGCGGCGGCCGGCAACGGGAGCGACCGACCGAAGCCGGGCGCCGCCGCTGCGCCGCGCGCAGGAGCTCCGAAGACGCCGGCCCCCGCCTCCGCAGCCCCCGCGCCTGCAGGCCCGCCAGCCCCCGCGCCCGGCGCGCCGGCCGGGACCCCGGTCGAAGCACCCGCGCCCGCCGCCGGCGACCTCGCCGCCGCCAAGGGCGCCGCGGCGACCGTGGAGCTCTCGCGCCTGCAGCAGACCGTGGCGCGGCGGATGGCCGAGTCACGCGCCACTGTTCCGGACTTCACCCTGACCGTCCAGGCCGACATGCAGGCCGCAGCGGCGTTCCGATCGCAGCTCAAGGACGCAGTCGCCGAGGGGCAGGTCGCGCCGTCGGTCAACGACCTCGTGGTCAAGGCGTGCGCCGTCGCTCTGCGCGAGCACCCGCGCGCCAACGGCGCCTACAAGGACGGCCGCTTCGAGCTCTACGAGCGCGTCAACGTGGGCGTCGCCGTCGCCGGCCAGGACAGCCTCGTCGTGCCGACGCTCTTCGACGCCGACGTCAAGGGCCTGGCGGCGATCGCCGCCGAATCGCGGGCGCTGGCCGCCCGCGCTCGCGACGGCACCATCACCCCGCCCGAGCTGTCGGGCGGCACGTTCACGGTCAGCAACCTGGGGATGCTCGGCATCCAGTCGTTCACCGCCGTCATCAGCCCGCCCCAGGCCGCGATCCTCGCCGTCGGCGCCATCGAGGCGCGGCCCGTCGTGCGCGACGGCGAGGTCGTCCCGGGCCTGGAGATGGCGATGACCCTCTCCTGCGACCACCGCATCCTCTACGGCGCCGACGCCGCCCAGTTCCTGGCCCGCATCCGCCACCTCCTCGAGCACCCGGCCGCGCTCGCCCTTTAGCGGTCGCGCCACCCCGCAGCCAGCGATGCCGAGCTGCCGCGCGCGCGGCCGCCGCGGCACGCGGGCGCCGCATCGGCCTACCCCGCCGTCCCCGGGAACACGAAGTCCTGATTGGTCTGCCGGTTGGTGTCCCGGCGGATGCCGGGCGGCGACTGGTCGGTGTTGACGAGCACGCAGAACGACCGCTTGGGGTCGGGGCCGGGCACGCACGTCCGGTAGAGGTCGGCGTCGAGCTGGATCGCGTCGGCCCGGT
>CAZEKK010000241.1:0-1462 GCA_964512905.1 uncultured Solirubrobacteraceae bacterium | reverse complement strand
CCGGGCACGCACGTCCGGTAGAGGTCGGCGTCGAGCTGGATCGCGTCGGCCCGGTCGAGATTGGGGCGGAACTCGGGCGGCGCCTGCGCGAGCACGAACTGGCGGGCCGCGGCGAACTGGCGGGCGAGGTCGCGCTCGGCCTCGAGCCGCACCGGGCGGTGGGCCACGCCCGCCGCGACGAGCACCACGAACACGAGCCCGAGCAGCGCGGTGCCCGCGTAGTCGGCGGCGACGACGAGCGGCAGGTCCGGGCGCCGGCGGCGCAGCAGCCGTCCGGCGAGCGGCGCGGCCACGCCCACCACGATCAGGTTGATGAAGCCGCAGAGGAGCAGCGCCGGGAAGATCCCCGTGCCGTCGCCGGAGATGGGAAGCCGGTTCAGGAGGATCGCGCCGCCAGCCGTGAAGGCGAAGAACGCGGGCCACATCCACGCTCCGCGCATCCGCCACCGCAGCCGCGAGACCCAGATCCGGTCCATCGCCCCAGGGTAGAGCGGCCGCGCCGCCGGCCCGTACACTCGGCGCATGGCCGCCGCGCCCGACCTGTGGGTGTGCCGCCTCGGCACCCTTCCGTACCCCGAGGCGCTCGCGCTGCAGCACGCCGTCCGCGGCGCGCGCCAGGCCGGCGCGATCCCCGACACGCTGCTGCTGCTCGAGCATCCGCCGGTCTACACCCGGGGGCGGCGATCCACCGCCGCCGACCTGCCGATGGGCGAGGCCTGGTGCCGCAGCCAGGGCATCGACGTCGTCGACGTCGACCGCGGCGGGAAGCTGACCTACCATGGCCCCGGCCAGCTCGTCGGCTACCCGATCATGGCCGTGGCCGACGTCGTCGGGCACCTGCGCACGATGGAGGCGGCGCTCGTCGCCGCGCTCGCCGACGAGGGCATCGAGGCCCACGCGCGCCCGCAGGACGGGCCCGAGTTCACCGGCGTGTGGGTGCAGGACCGCAAGATCGCCTCGCTCGGCGTCCACGTCGCGCGGGGCGTGAGCACGCACGGCTTCGCCCTGAACGTCGAGAACGACCTGCAGCCGTTCGAATGGGCGGTCCCCTGCGGCCTGGCGGGCGTGCGGATGACCTCCGTCGCCCGCGAGCAGGGCCGGGACCGCCCCGGCGCGATGCCGTGCCTGCGCAAGCGGGCCGCCTGGCGCTTCGCGCAGGCGCACGGACGCCGCCAGCGGCTGGTCGCGCCGCCGCGGCTGCAGGCGGCGCTCGGCGCGGCGGTAGCCTTGACGGCGTGACCGAGGACCGCGTCCACCAGACCCGATCGCGCGCCAACCCGGGCGGGATGGACGTGCTGGAGGTGCTCGGGCCCGACGTGCGTCCCTTCCGCGAGCGCAAGCCGCCGTGGCTCAAGGTCCCGGCCCCCGGCAAGCCGCGCTACCGAGAGCTGAAGCGGCGCATCGAGGCCGACGACCTCCACACGGTCTGCCAGGTGGAGGCCTGCCCGAATATCGGCGAGTG
>CAZEKK010000240.1:2770-4493 GCA_964512905.1 uncultured Solirubrobacteraceae bacterium | reverse complement strand
GGGCGCGGGGCGCCAAGCTGACAGCCATGACCACCCGGCACGTCACGATCGGCCTCGACCTCGATCTCGAGGGCGACCAGCTCAGCGGCACGGCCACGAGCGACAGCGGCGCGCAGCGCGCGTTCACCGGCTGGCTCGGGCTGATCGCCGCGCTCGACGCCCTGGTGGCTGATCCGTCCGGCGGCTCAGACACGAACCACGACGACACGACCCAGGAGAGCTCCCCATGACGAAGTCCAACGGCACTCCGACTGCCGGCCTGGCCGGCCTGCTCGACGGCCACGTCGTGCTGCCCGGCGACGCCGGCTACGACGAGGCGCGCCAGGCCTTCAACCTGACGATCGACCAGCGCCCGGCCGCCGTCGTCCAGCCGCGGAGCGCCGCCGACGTGGCCGCCACCGTCGAGTTCGCCGCGGCGAACGGCCTGCGCGTGGCGCCCCAGAGCACCGGCCACAACGCCGGGCCGATCGCCTCCCTCGCCGGGACCATCCTCCTGCGGACCGGCGGAATGCGCGGCGTCGAGATCGACTTCGGCGCCGGAACCGCCCGCGTCCAGGCCGGCACCCAGTGGGCCGAGGTCGCCGACCCGGCCTCCGAGGCCGGCCTGGCCCCGCTGGCGGGATCGTCCCCCAACGTCGGCGTGGTCGGCTACACGCTCGGCGGCGGCGTCGGCTGGCTGGCGCGCAAGCACGGCCTGGCGTCCAGCCACGTCCGCTCGATCGACCTCGTGACTGCCGACGGCAGCCAGCTGCGCGTCGACGCCGACACCGACCCGGACCTGTTCTGGGCGCTGCGCGGCGGCGGCGGGAGTTTCGGGGTCGTCACCGCGATGGAGTTCGACCTCGTTCCGGTTCGCGAGATCTACGCCGGCGCGCTGTTCTTCCCCTTCGAGCGCGCCGCGGAGGTCCTGCACGCCTGGCGCGAGTGGACCACGACCGTGCCGGACGAGATCACGTCCGTCGGGCGGCTCATGCAGTTCCCGCCGATGGAGGAGATCCCGGAGCCGATGCGCGGACAGTCGTTCGCGATCGTCGAGGCCGCCGCACTGCTCGACGAGGCCGCCGGCGCCACCGCGCTGGCGCCGCTGCGGGCGCTCGGCCCGGCGATGGACACCTTCGCCATGGTCCCGCCGGCGGCCCTCGGCCACCTCCACATGGATCCGGAGCATCCCGTCCCGGCCGCGAGCGGCGCCTACGCGCTGCTCGGCGAGATTCCGGCCGAGACGATCGACGACGTCGTGCGGATCGCCGGCCCCGGCACCGACTCGCCGCTTCTGTCCTTCGAGATCCGCCACCTCGGCGGCGCCGCCGGGCGGGCCAAGCCCGGGCACGGGGCGCTCGCGGCGCTCCCGGGCGAGTTCGCGACCTTCGCGGTCGGCATCCCGTTCGACCCGGCGGCGGCGCAGGCCATCGAGGGCCGCACCGCCGCGCTGGACGAGGCGCTGGCCCCGCACGTCGCGGGCCAGTACCTCAACTTCGTCGAGGAGCCCGTCGCCACGGCGACGCTCTTCCCGGGCCCCGTCCACGACCGGCTGGCGGCGATCCGCCGGCGCGTCGACCCCGACGGGCTGATCGTCGCCAACCACGCGATCGACACCGAGCCCAGCACCGCCGGCGCGTAGCGCCGCTCCCATGCCACCGGAACCGGCCGTCCGCCCGCCTGCAGGGCGGGCGGCCGGCGTCGTCCGGGCTGCCGGCGCAACCGTGCGGCGCGGGCGGGGCCA
>CAZEKK010000240.1:0-2670 GCA_964512905.1 uncultured Solirubrobacteraceae bacterium | reverse complement strand
ATGCGGTCGTGGATCCGCGTCAGCCACGCCGGGGACCACCAGTTCCAGCGTCCGAGCAGCGCCATCAGCGCCGGGACGAGGAACGTGCGGACCACGAAGGCGTCCAGCAGCACGCCGGCGGCGACGCCGATCCCGACCTGCTTGATGAACGCGATCTCCGAGGTGGCGAAGGCGCCGATCGCGACCGCCATCAGGATCGCTGCCGCGGTCACGATGCCGCCGGTGCGCTCCAGGCCGCGGGCGACGGCCTCGCGGTCGTCGAGGCCGCGCTCGCGCGCCTCCTTGATGCGGGCGAGGAGGAAGACGCCGTAGTCGGTCGACAGCGCGAACACGATCGCGGCCAGCAGCGCGAACTGCGACGCCTCGACGCCGCCGGAGCTCTCGTAGCCGAGCAGGCCCTCGAACCGGCCGTCCTGGAACACGAGCACGAGCAGGCCGAGCGTGGCGCCGACGGTCAGGGCGTTCATGAGGACCGCCTTGATCGGCAGGATCACCGACCCGGTCATCAGCCACAGCACGAGGATCGTCGTGAGCACGAGCAATGCGATCGCCAGCGGCAGCGATGCGGCGATCGCCGCGTTCGTGTCGCCGAACTCCGCGGGCAGCCCGCCGATGGCGGCCGCGCCGGGAGCCGCGACGGCGCGGACGTCGGCGACGAGCGCCTGCGTCGCGTCGCTGCCCACGGAATCGCGCGAGGCGACGTCGACCTGCCAGGTGCCGCCGCCGAGGTACTGCGGCGCGGCAACCCGCTCGGCGCCGGGCAGCGCTCGCAGGCTGGCCGCGTACGCCGCGAGCCGCGGCGCAGCGGAGGCCGGCGCCTGGACGGCGGCGACGACGGGCGTGGCGGTCCGGCCGCCGGTGTCGGCGGCCACGGCGTCGGCCACGACGCGGGCGCTGTGGGTCCGCGAGAGCGTGCTCTCGTCGGCCGACTTCCACGCCGCGCCAAGGGCCGGCAACGTCGCCGCGATCATCAGCCCGGCGGTCACGGCGGCCACGATGCCGGGACGACGCATCGTCCAATGCGAGATGCGGTACCACCGGCCTTCCGTCTCCGGCCGGTCGTGCCTGGCCCTGGCCGCGAGCTTGGATCCCCACAGGGCCAGGAACGCGGGCGTGAGCGTGAGCGCGACGCCGGCGGCGACCAGCGCCACGGCCGCGCCGCCGATCCCCATCGACTTCAGGAAGTTCAGCGGGAAGACGACGAGCGACGCCATCGCGGCGGCGACGGTCAGCGAGCTGAAGACGATCGTCCGTCCGGCCGCCTGCATCGTGGCCACGACGGCGTCGCGACCCGGGCCGCGGGCGGCCATCTCCTCACGGAACCGAGAGACGAGGAACAGCGAGTAGTCGACCGCGAGGCCGAGGCCGAGCGCGATGACGAGGTTCAGGGCGAAGACCGACAGGCCGTGGACCTGGTTGATGAGGAACATCGCCAGGAACGTGACGAGGATGGTCGCGAAGCCGACGACGAGCGGCAGGAGCGCGGCGCGCCAGCGGCGGAAGAAGAGCAGCGACAGGAGCGCGAGCAGGGGGAAGGCGATCATCTCGGCGCGGCCGAGGTCGGCCGTGATCTGCTCGCCGATCTGCTCGTTGACGTAGAGCGCGCCGCCGAGCGACACGCCGGCGCGGCCGCCGAGTGCGTCGTCGATGCGCGTGGCCGCGTCGGCTTCGTCGGCGCCGGCCTTCAGGCTCGCGAGCACGTAGCCACGCTTGCCGTCCGAACTGACGGTGCCGACCGACGCGCTTGCGACCGCCGGATCCGCGCCGAGGATCGCCGCGACGCGACGCAGCTCTGCCCGTCCGGCCGCGGTCCGGGCACCGGCGTCGGGACGGACCAGGGCGACGACCGCCGGACTGACCTGCCGTCCGGTCGCGGCCTCGATCTGCTCGCGCGCGGCGAACGACTGCGAGTCGCGATCGTCGAAATCGCCCGAGGTGGAGAGCAAGCCGGCGACCGGGCCGCCGACGGCGGCGGCGACGGCGACGAAGAGGAATGCGCCGAGCAGCCACCGGCGGGGGTGGCGGGCGGCGTGGCTGGAAATGGGGCGCAACATGGGAACCTCGCGAGACGCTGGACGATACAGGCGTACATATACATATGTAGATATACAGTTGTCAAGTCGCCGGGGCCTCGGGTACGATCGGCGACGTGCCAGCTTCCCGAGCAGCCACGCCGACGTCCGCGCGCCCGCGTGGGAGAACGCACCGCAACGCCCGCGGTGAAGGCGACAAGCTCCGCGAGGATCTCCTCGCCGCAGCCATCGAGGTGCTCGGCGAGAGCGTCGACGCCTCAGCACTCACCGTTCGCGCGGTCACGAAGCGCGCCGGGGTCTCGCCGATGGCGCTCTACCTGCACTTCGACGACCGCGAGGCGCTGCTCACCGCCGTCCGCGCTCGCGCCTTCAAGGCGTTCCGCGCGGGGGTGGCGATCCACGACCGCGATCCCGATGCCGGCCCCGCCGAACGCTTCCGGCGCTCCTGCCGCGCCTACGTCGACTTCGCCCTCGACCATCCGGCCGAGTACCGCTCGATCTTCCAGGTCGCGGGCGCCTCGATGCCCCGGCCGGAGCTTGAGGTCGCCGATTCGGCGTTCGGGGACCTCGTCGCCCGTGTGCGGGCCTGCATCGAGGCCGGGGAGGCGCCGGATGCCGACGCGTGGAACGTCTCCTG
>CAZEKK010000239.1:0-4496 GCA_964512905.1 uncultured Solirubrobacteraceae bacterium | reverse complement strand
CTCAAGACGCTGCCGGTCCGGCTGGGCCCGCTGGCGGACGCGTAGCCGGTCCGGCCGGCGCCATCGCCGGACCCGGACCGGCGGGCCGTGCCGGCACGACGGCCTAGGGGCAGCGGGGCGCCGGCGCGGTGTCGCCGAGCGGCAGGCACTGCGTCGTGGCCTGCGGCGCCGCGCCCCGCCGCAGCCGCCAGCGCACGATCGTCCCGTCGTAGCGGCTCGCGGTCACGGCGACCTCGAGGGTCTGGCCCGGCCGCAGGCGGGCCGCCGCGGAGCCCATGGCGTCGCGCAGGTCGGCGGCGGGCGTCGCCGGCCGGACGGTGCGGGTTGCGAACGGGCAGCGCGCGCCCGTGCAGCGGATCCGGACCGTCGCGCGCGGCGGGAGGCTGCGGGCCCGCAGTCCGGCGAGCACGGGCGTGTCGCCGGTGAGCCGCCAGCGTGCGGTGACGCGGGCCGGGTTCGGAAGCCCGAGCTCGTGCAGGCCCCACGGGGGGTTGGCGTTGACGACCCGGCCGGGCTTGCACGTCGCGACGAAGCGCGCGAACCGCGTCGACGGATGGCGGGCGGTGATCGTGTACACGCCCGCCGGCACCCGGGTCCAGATGACCCCGCCGTCCTTCGAGGAGAGCGCCTGCGCCGGGTCGGGGATCACGTCCTCGTTGAAGTAGGTCGGCCGCCCGAGCGACGGCGAGGCGGCGGCCGTTGCCCCGGCCACGCCGTGGGCGCCGTAGGCGGTGAATCCGCCGAACGAGAGGTCGCGCACGTCGCGGGTGCTGAACGTGGAGACGATCGCGCAGGAGGTCAGCTCGCCGTTCGCGTCCAGCGGCGCCTTCAGCAGCGCCGCCAGCGCCCGGTAGATCGGGTCCGACGGAGTCTGGAAGTTGACGTTGACGAGGTCGGCGCCGGCCGTCGTGAACGTCTGCAGGTGGATCGTGTGGTGTCCGGCGGCCTCGATGTAGGGCGTCACCTTGGCGCGGTCGGGCACGGCGAGCGCGTAGGTGCCGTCGGATCGGACGGTCGTGCGGAGACGCGGGAACTCGGCGATCCGGATCGTCGCGCCGCCCAGCCGGACCTTCGACTGGTTGAACTCGTAGGCGGTGCCCCGCAGCGTCACGGTTGGCGCGGCGGCCGCTGCGGCCGGGGCGACGGCGGCGGCGGTGAGCGCGGCGGCGAGGAGCGGGGTGAGACGGCGCGGACCGGGCATCGGCGGACGCCATCTTGGCATGGGCGCGCTCGCGATGCGTCGCCCCGCACGGCGGTCGGCCGGAGACGCTTCAGTCCGGATCGACGAACGCGGCGGGCTGCTTGGTCATGCCCGCCGTCACCGCGGCGATCTGGTTCGGCGAGCCGATGAGGGCTTGCTGCAGCACGCTCTCGAGCATCAGCGCCTCCCCCGCCGGGGCATGCCAGGCCTCGGCGTAAAGGCGCTTCGCGGCCCGGATCGCGTCCGGCGAGCGGGCGGCGATCTCGCGCGCGAGGTCCATCGCGGCGGCGAGCGGGTCGTCGGCCACGTGCGTGACGAGGCCGGCCTCCCGCGCCTCCTCGCCGGTGATCCGCCGTCCGGTGAACGTCAGGTCCTTGGCGACGTCCCAGCGCACGAGGCGGGGCAACGTCTGCGTGATGCCCATGTCCGGCACGAGGCCCCAGCGGATCTCCATGATCGACAGCCGCGCGTCGGGAGCGGCGACCCGCAGGTCGGCGCCGAGGGCGATCTGCAGGCCGCCGCCGAAGCAGGCCCCGTGGATCGCCGCGATCACCGGGACCGGGACGGCGGCCCAGCCGGTCGCGACGTGCTGGAAGAGGTTGGCGTCCTCGCCGGGCTCGCGGTCGGTGAGCGTTTCGGCGCTGAGGGCGCCGCCGAGGCCGGCGATGTCCAGGCCCGAGCAGAAGCTCGGACCCTCGCCGGAGATGACCACGGCGCGCACGCCCGGCTCGGAGGACAGCCGCCGAGCCGCGGCGTCGATCGCGAGGAACATCGCGTGGTCGAGGGCGTTGTGCTTGTCGCCGCGGACCAGGCGCACGGACGCGATGTGGTCCTCGACGTCGATGCGGACGCGATCCTCGCTCATCGCCGCGCCAGCATACGGGAGCTTCGGATATGACTCCGTGCCGATGAGTCCGAAGCCGGCGGCACGCGACGCCGCGTCATCGCGCGGCAGCTACCTCGACATCCCGCCCGGCTGGACGCGGGTGTCCGCGGACGGGCCGGGACCGTTCGTGACGCGCGAGGTCCTGCGTCGGCCGGACGGCCAGGAGGTGGTCTGGAGCTCCCGCGCGCACCGCAAGGGACGCCTTCCCGACCGGACCGGGACTTGGTGGCGGCCCGACCAGGTGTCGTGGTGGATCGGCGTGCTGTTCGCGATCGGCGCGACCTGCTTCCTCGTCGCCTCGGTCGCGGCCCAGTGGGCCTCGGCGTCGCGACCGGCGATCGGCCTGACGTACTTCATCGGCTCGATCTTCTTCACTACCGCCGCCTACCTCCAGTACTGGGAGGCGGTAAACGTCGAGCGCGGCCCCGAGGGCGCGCCGGCGCGGCACAAGCGCCCGGCGTCGTGGGAGCCGCGCCGCATCGACTGGGCGGCGTCGGCGATCCAGCTCGTCGGGACGGTCTTCTTCAACGTCAGCACGTTCGCGGCGATGCGCAAGGGCTTCGACACCCAGCAGACCAATCTGCGCGTGTGGGCGCCGGACGTCTTCGGCTCGATCTGCTTCCTGATCTCGAGCGAGCTGGCCTTCGCCGAGGTCTGCAAGCGGTGGTTCGGGATCCAGATCCGCTCGCTGTCCTGGTGGATCGTGGCGGTCAACCTCGCCGGATCGATCGCCTTCGGCGCCTCGGCGCTGGGCGCGGTCATCGTGCCGTCGACCTCGGACCCGCTGAGCGCGACGCTGGCCAACGTCGGGACGGCGTTCGGCGCGGTCGGCGTCCTCGTCGGCGCGATCCTGCTGCTGCCCGAGGCGGCCCGCAGCACGCGGCTCAGCGGACCGGCCGGCGCGCAGTCGACCGGGGGATGATGGCCGGCGGGCCGGCGGGCCGGCGGGCCGCGGCGCCGGGCGCGGGCGCGCGGCTGCGCGAGCGCCGCCGCGCGCCCGCCGGGCCGTCAGTGCGCGAAGCTCGTGCGGTCCTGCATCCGGTCCGGCAGCGGGCTGGTGAGCGCCTCGAGGTCGGCGGTCTGGGCGCGCAGGTCGGCGAGCAGCAGGTCGGCCATGTCCATGGTCATCCCCGCGCGCACGACGATCCGCAGCGCCGAGAGGTCCTGGCGGTTCTCGGGGAAGCTGTAGGCCGGCACCAGCCAGCCCCGCTCGCGCAGGCGGTCCGAGACGTCGTACACCGAGTAGTTCTCGACCTCGTCGCGCAGCGCGAACGCGAAGACCGGCAGCTCCGAGCCGTCGGTCAGCAGCCAGTACGGGCCGATCTTGGCGATCTCCGCCGCGATGTGCTGGGCCACCCGGCTCGAGGTCCGCTGGACCTCCTCGAACCCGGAGCGACCGAGGCTGACGAAGTTGTAGTACTGGGCGACGACCTCGCTCCCGGGCCGCGAGAAGTTCAGCCCGAACGTCGGCATCGAGCCGCCGAGGTAGTTCACGTCGAAGACGAGGTCGCGGTGCAGCGCCGCCTCGTCACGCCAGATCGCCCAGCCCACGCCCGGATAGACGAGGCCGTACTTGTGTCCCGAGGCGTTGATCGACTGCACGCGCGGCACGCGGAAGTCCCACACGAGATCCGGCTGCACGAACGGCGCGATGAAGCCGCCCGACGCGGCATCGACGTGGATCGGCACGTCGGGGCCGCCCTCGGCGGCCAGACGGTCGAGCGCCGCCGAGATCTCGGCGACCGGCTCGTAGCTGCCGTCGAAGGTGGAGCCGAGGACCGGGATGACGCCGATCGTGTTCTCGTCGACGTGCTTGATCGCCTCGGGCGCGGTCAGGTGGAAGCGCTCGCCCTCCATCGGGACCAGGCGCGGCTCGATCTCCCAGTAGCGGCAGAACTTCTCCCAGCAGACCTGGACGTTGGACCCCATGACGAGGTTCGGCTGGCCCATCTCCTTGCCGGCGGCCTTCATGCGGTCGCGCCAGCGCCACTTGAGCGCCAGGCCGCCGAGCATCGCCGCCTCGCTCGAGCCCGTCGTCGAGGTGCCGGTGACCTTCGCGCCCTCGGGCGCGTGCCACAGCTTGCTCAGGATGCTCACGCAGCGCTGCTCGATCGCCGCCGTCTGCGGATACTCGTCCTTGTCGACCATGTTCTTGTCCGCCGTGTCGGCCATCAGCTGCGCGCCATGGCCGGGCATCCAGGTCGTGACGAAGGTCGCGAGGTTCAGCCGGGCGGCTCCGTCGAGCAGCAGCTCATTCGAGATCAGGTCGTAGGCGAGCTGGCCGCCGATCCCGTCGTCCGGAAGCTCGTCGTGGGGGAGCTGGCCGACGGCGGCCTCGGCGACGCGCTCGGAGCGGCTCGACATGGCGGTGTCCTGAGAGTTGGTCATGCCAGTGATCCAACCAGATCG
>CAZEKK010000238.1:0-4503 GCA_964512905.1 uncultured Solirubrobacteraceae bacterium | reverse complement strand
GCCACGACGGCGCGGCGGACTGATCGGATCGCGGCGGTGACGTGCATGGTTGCTCCTCGTGCTGGTGGGCGGCGCAAGCTATCGAACGGCGACGCGCCAGCGTGTTCGCGGGCCGGGGAAGGATGAGCGGCGCCAGTTGCCCTGCCCGGCAGGGCGTGCCAAGGTGCTGGCATGCACCTCCTGCGGGGGAGGACTGGAGCAGCCGTGGCGACGGCGGCGGTCGCGACCGCAGCGCTGCTCGCCGCGCCGGCGGCCACCCGGGCCGAGGCGGGGCTCGTCGGCCAGTGGCACCTCGACGGCGGCGAGAACTTCAGCGACGGGAGCTCACCGGGAACCCGGGACTCCTCGGGCCAGGGGAACCACGCCTACATGAGCCAGTACCCGGCGCTCGTTCCGGGCATGATCGTGCCCGGGCGCTTCGGGAACGCCTTCGACTTCGCGGCGCCGGGCGCGCCGAACGCCGTCGCCAACGACGCACCCTCGCTGGAGCCGCAGCAGGTCTCGGTGACCGCGTGGGTGAAGCGGGCCTCGGCGCCGGTCGCCGCGGGCGAGACGATCGTGGCCAAGGGCGGGACGCCCACGTGCGGCGCGAGCTCCTACGCCCTCGCCGACGGGTCGAACAGCGACAAGCTGCAGTTCTACGTCCGCGGCCCGACCGGGAACGGGTACTTCAGCCCGCCGGTGCCCGACGCCGCGGTGTGGAACGGGCAGTGGCACGCGGTGACCGGCACCTTCGACGGGATCACGGTACGGATCTTCCTGGACGGCGTCCAGATCCCGGGCGCCGCCACCGGCACGGCCACGTCGTCGGTCCAGTACGGGCAGTCGGCCCGCGACGGCCTCTTCCTCGGGAGCTACTCCGAGCCGGGGTGCGGCGGCGGCGGGCGATTCACCGGAGCGGTGGACGAGGTCCGCGTGCACGCCCGCGCGCTCGGCCCGGCCGAGATCGCCGCCCTGCACGACGCCGCCACGCCCCAGCCGCCCAACCTCGGAGGCGGCGGTGGCGGCGAGCCGCCGGGCATCACGCTGCAGACACCGGCCGGCGCGCTGAAGACGGGCGCCGCAGTCACGTTCCAGCCCTCCGTCACCGCACCGCGGCCGATCGTCCGCTACGACTGGGACTTCGCGGGGACGAAGCTCGACGTGAGCTGCAACGGCGCGGCGCCAGCGCTCAGCCAGTCCTTCCCCAGGCCCTACCGCGGCCCCGTCTCGGTGACCGCGACCGACATCACCGGCGCCCGCAGCACGGCGAGCGCCACCGTCGCGGTGGCGGCCGGGCCCGCGCCGGCATTGCGCGCCAGACTCAACTCCCTGCTCGGCAGCCGCAGGAGCGCCATCGTGCAGGGCGTCCAGGTTGCCGCGTACGCGGTCGCCGACTGCGAGCCGCTCGCCGGGGTCATCCCGAGCGACGTCACGCCCAACGGCGGCCCGCCGAGCGGCTGCACGTCCGAGACGGTCACCGCAGAGCTCGTGAGCGCGATCGGGTGCTTCACGCGGGTCAAGGGCCTGCTCGACCTGCCCTCGGCAGAGCGGGACCTGCTCACCCGCAACTCGGCCCGGCTCTTCCGGGAGGCGTTTGGCGGCGCGGTCAGGATCGCCGGCGGCGGCGCGCGCGCCGCTGCCGGCAACGGCTTCCCCGGCCTGAGCCTCAGCCCCGGGTTGCACGACGCGCTGCTCGGAAGCTACCGCCTGTCCCGGCAGCCCGTCCGCATCAACGGGCTGGACTACACCCCCGCGCGCGGCGCGGTGCTCGTGATCGTCGGCGGCGGAGGCGTCCTGAAGTACTCCGAGAGCTTCGTGGTCAGCTCGAACGCCACCGTGAGCATGAACGGCGTGGCGCTCAGGCAGGGGCCGCTGGCACTGCGCATCGACCTCGACAGGGCTCCGGTGCGCGTCACCGACTTCAGGCTGAACCGCGACATCCCGTTTGCCACAGGACTGAAGATCGCGAAGGGCACCGCCTCCCTGGACATCATCAGGCGCGCCTCGCTGCTCGCGACGCACATCGGGCTGCCGAGCATCTTCGGCGGCACGACCGCCGACACGACGATCCGGCTGTCGAATCCCGACGGTGCGCGCCTTGGCAACTTCAAGCTCTCGCTCGGCGAGTTCAAGCTCGCAGGGGTCGGCGTGAAGAAGGCGGACCTCGCCTACACCGACACGCCGCTGAGCCTCACCGGCAGCGCCGAGGTGAAGATCGCCGAGTCCGGCCCGACCGTCGGCGCGGAGCTCGTGCTCGGCGGGGGCACGAGCGGCAGGGCCCTGACCTTCCAGAGCTTCAAGGGGTTCTACGAGGGCCCGCCGTACATCCCCCTGTTCGCGGGCGTCGACCTCACGCGGATCGACGGCGGCTTCGAGCTCTACCCGCCAGTCACCCGGCTGACCGCCGGCGCCACGGTGAAGGTCGGCGGGGCCGCCCTGGCCTGCCCGCCTTACACGCTCGTCGGAACCCTCGCACTGCAGTTCTACCCGTCGGTGTCCTTCGACGCGTCCGGAAGCGCGCGCCTGTTCTGCATTCCGGTCGCCAGCGGGTACGTCCACGTCGACGACTCCGGGTACATCTCGTTCGGCGGCAGGTTCGGCCTCGACGTGAAGATCTGGAGCACCCAGGCCCAGATCGACGCCGCGTTCCTCGCACCGCATTTCCAGGCCGAGGGCGGCCAGCGGACCTGCATCCTCGGCTACGCCTGCCTCAGCGGCCGGGGCATCATCTCGGACCGCGGGATCGCCGCCTGCGTCAGCGCCAAGCTGCTCGTCGTGCGGGTCACGCTCGGCGCCGGCGCGGACTGGGACGACCCCATCGGCAGCGCCCGGGTGTTCACCGGCTGCGACTTCGGGCGGTGGCGCACGGTGGTCCGCCCGGCCCAGGCCGCCGGTCCCGAGCGCCGGGTGACGATCCGGCCGGGGCTGCGCGCCTTCTCGCTGGCCGTGGTCGGGCGCGGCCGCGCCCCCGACGTCGAGCTGCGCGGGCCCAGGGGCGAGGTCTACTCCCTGCCGGCATCGGGTCCGATGACCGTCGCCGCCGCAACCGGGTTCCGCAGCCCGGTCGACGGCACCGCCTACTTCGCCGTGGGCAAGCCGTCCGCGGGCACGTGGCGGATCGTGCCGCGGACGGGCTCCAGCGAGATCACCGAGGTCCGGACCGCCGACGGCCTTCCGGAGCCGTCCGTCAGGCTCACGCGGCTCGCGGCCCGGCGCGGCCAGTTCGCCTACCGCTACGCGATCCGGCGCGTCGCCGGCCAGAAGGTGACGTTCGTCGAGCGCGCCAGGGGCGGCGAGCGGCGCCTCGCCACGACGTCGGCGGCCGGCGGCGTGCTGCGCTTCTCGCCCTCCGACGCGAGCGGCACGAAGCGCTCGATCGTCGCGCTCATCGAGCAGGACGGCCAGCCGCGCGCCAACCTCACCCTCGCGCGCTTCACGGCTGCCCCGCCGAAGCCCGGTAGGCCGCCGCGCCTCCGGGCCCGCCGCCGCGGCTCGAGCCTCGTGGTGGCCTGGAGCCCGGCGGCCAAGGCGCAGTCCTACGAGGCGCGCATCCGACTGAGCGACGGACGGAGCCTGCTCTTCACCCGCGCCGCCCGGGCTCGCAGCTTCACCGTCCGCGGGGTCGCCCGATCGACGCGCGCCACGGTCCGCGTCGCCGGCGTGCGCGGACGCAGCCGCACTGGGCCCGCGGCCCGCCTGAGCGTGCCCGCCGCGCGGTGAGCGCTCACGCGCCGCGGTCCGGCGCCGCGGGCCGTCGGCCCCAGCCGCCGAACGCCGCGGGCCGACGCCCGGCGGCGGACTACCCCGCGATCCGCTCCAGGATCTCGCCCGACACGTCGAAGTTCGCGTGGACGGCGTTGACGTCGTCGTTGTCCTCGAGCGCGTCGACCAGCCTCATGAGCTTGGCGGCCTCGGCCTCCTGCACCGGGACGCGCGCCGACGGTTGCTGGACGACCTCGGACGATTCGACCTCGACGCCGGCCTCGTCCAGGGCGGTGCGGACGGCGGCGAGATCGCCCGGCTCGGTGAGGATCTCGTAGACGTCCTCGTCGACCGCGATGTCGAGCGCGCCCGCGTCGATCGCGACCATCAGGTCGTCCTCGGAGTAGCGGCCGGCGTCGACGACCGCGATCCCGCGCTTCTCGAACAGGTAGGCGACCGAGCCCGGTTCGCCGAGCGTGCCGCCGTGCTTGGAGAGCAGGTGGCGCACCTCGGCGCTCGTGCGGTTGCGGTTGTCGGTCAGCGCTTCGACGAGCAGCGCGACGCCGCCCGGTCCGTAGCCCTCGTACAGCACCTGCTCGAGATTGCCGCCTTCGAGCTCGCCGGTCCCTTTCTTGATTGCTTTCTCGATCGTGTCCTTCGGCATGTTGCCGGCTTTGGCGTCGTTGATCGCGTACCGCAGTTTAAGATTGGAGGCCGGATCGCCGCCCCCTTCCTTCGCCGCTACGATGATCCCGCGGGCCAGCTTGCTCCACAGCTTGCCGCGCTTATTGTCGATCAGCGACTTCTTGTGCGCGATAT
>CAZEKK010000237.1:0-4508 GCA_964512905.1 uncultured Solirubrobacteraceae bacterium | reverse complement strand
TAGAGCAGCGGAATCATAATCCGCGTGTCGGGGGTTCGAGTCCCTCCTCCGGCATCAACGGAACCCCTGCTACGGCGGGGGGTTCGCGTTCCGGGCGCAGGCGGCCAATGGCGGGGGTGGCAACAAAGTGGCAACGCGAATCCGCCCGCCCCGCCGCGTAGCCTCCGGCCTCGTGGTCGCCGCCGAGGTCCGCGAAGGGCTCGCACGCCGACGCGCCGCCGGCGCCAGCTTCGAGGCGGCATGGCGGGCCGCGACGCGGACGGCGCCCGCCCGTGCCGTGCCGGGCGTCGAGCGCAGCGGGTGGGCGCGCGCGCTGGACGAGACCCGGCCGGCGTGGCGGTCCGCCTACCTGCTCGAGCCCGCAGAGCCCGCCGTAGCCGCGGCGGGCGCGGTCCGCGAGCTGCACGAGGCCGAGGCCGGCGACGTGCTCGCGCTCGTCGCGCGCTAGCCCGGCCGGGAGACCGGGGGCAGCGCGCCGAGCAGCTCGCGCCGGGCCTCGCGGCGGCCGCTGGCGCGAGCCTTGCGGGCGTCCGCCGTGCCCGCGGCGTGGCAGGACTCGCAGCAGTCGGACACGGCGCTGAGGTCGTAGGGGTCGCGGTCGGCGCCGCCGCGCAGCGTCCACACCGTGACCCGCCCGGGGAACGGCTCCCCGCATTCGGTGCAGAGGCCGGCGCCGCGGCGGGCCAGCAGCAGCGCGCCGCGCTGCAGCGTGTCGGTCCGCGTGCCGTGCGGCCGGTGCCGGCGGTCCGGGCGGGGATCCCCATCGTGATCCGGCGCGCCCGGCCGGGTCGGGGGCTTGGGCACCGCGCGGCCTTCGCCGTCGAGGCGGCGCAGCGACGCCGAGGGGAGCCCGAGCGCGGCCAGCATCGCCAGTCGCGCCTCGCGCGGGCCCGGTGATTCTGCGGCTGCGGCCAGGACCGGCGCGAGCACACGGCGGGCGCGTGTCTCGCCCCGGCCGGGAGGCGCGTAGGCGGCGGCGGCCTCGCATGGGTCCTGCCCGGCGCGGATGGCGGCGGCGCGGGCGTGCAGCGTGCCGATCACGTCGTCGGCGCAGAGCGCGTCTACGAGCGCGAGCGCGGCGCGCGCTTGCTCGCCCAGCGTGAGGCCCTGCGCGTCGAGCCCGCTGGCGGCGGGCTCCCAATTCTCCCACACAGATAGCCGGCGGGCTGCGGGATCGTGCATCGCGCCATGACGCATACGAACACTCTGACCGGCCGGGCGGCGGATTCCGCGCCGGACGGCCGCGAATCCTCGCCAGTCCGCGTCGCCCGCGAGCGGCTCGAGCTGACCCAGGCCGAGCTGGCCGCCCGCGCGAACCTGCACGCCGCCACGGTCTACAACGTCGAGACCGGCCGCACCCGCGCGAGCCGCTCGACGCTGATCCTGCTCGCCGTCGCGCTCGGCGAGGACCCCGCGGCACTCGCCGCCCCAGCTTCACCCAAGACAAGCGGCGCCGGCTCCCCAGCCGGCGCCGCACCAACAACCACCCCGGAGGGTACCCGCAATGCCGCACGACATGGACGACCGCCTCGACCAGCCTGAAGCCGCCGGCTGGAAGCCCAAGCCCGGCGACAAGATCGTCGGCACCGTCATCGAAAAGGAAACCCGCAACGGCGGATACGACGACTACGACATCGTGACCGTCGAGAAGGGCGACGGCGAGGCCGTCGCAATTCACGCGTTCCACGAGGTGCTCGCCAGCAAGCTCAAGAGCGTCACGGTCGGCGAGACGATCGGCGTCAAGTACATCGGGCCGCCCTCGGGCGACCGCAACTACTACGCCTACAAGGTCGTGCGCGACACGATCGCCGGCAACAGCGTCGGAAGCGGCGCGCCCGAGCCGCCATCGACCGAGCGGCAGCAGTCCGACGTGCCCGCCGACCTCGCGCCGCCCGGCCGCGTCCCCGCCGACGACGGCCCGCCTCACGAGCGGGCGCCGATCGACGAGGGCCAGGCCCCCGGCAGCTACGACGACATCCCGTTCTAGCCATGAAGCCCCAGGACGCGGCGGCCGGCCCCGAGCCGGCCGCCGCCAGCCGGCGCGGCGTCGAGCTGCGCGCCCACGTCGCCGCCTACCTCATGGACGGCCTCGCGCTCGTGCCGTGCGACGGCAAGCGGCCAGTCCGCAAGGGGTGGCAGACGGCGCCCGTCCGCGCGTTCGAGGACTGGCCCGCCGGGGACCGCCTCAACGTCGGCGTCCACCTCGGCAAATCCGGGCTCGTGGCCGTCGACGCGGACGGCCCCGCCGGCGCCATGACGCTCGCGCGGCTGCTGGACGCCGAGCCCGCCCACCTGCGCCGCCACCTGCTGCAGCTCGGCGCCGCCGGCGTCTGCCACCGCGGCGCCAACGGCCGCTTCCAAGCACTGTTCAAGGCGCCCGCCGAGCCGCTCACCCGGACGCACCTCGGCGGCTGCGAGCTGCTCGAGCTGCGCGCCGGCCGCCACCAATCCGTGCTGCCGCCGAGCGTGCATCCGTCCGGCGCCCGGTACGAGTGGCTGGACGGCCGCTTCGACCCGGGCGCCGCCGCCGTCCTCCCCGCCGAGCTGCTGCCCGCCGCGGATGACCCCGCGCCGGCGCGCACGCTGCGGCCCGTGCCCGACGACCTCGAGCAGATCCCGCCGCCCGCCTACTTCCGTGCCCTGGCCGGCGTCGACGCGCCCGACGGCGGCGGCCTCGTCTGCTGCCCGCTTCACGACGACCGCACCCCGAGCTGCAACGTCGACGCCGCCTCCGGGTGGTACTGCCACGGCTGCGGCCGCGGCGGCGGCATCTACCAGCTCGCCGCGATGCTGCTCGGCATCACCGCCAGCCCGCTTCGCGGCGCCGACTTCATCCGCGCCCGCGACGCCGCCCGCGGATGCATGGCCGGGACCCGGGCTGCATGACCGCCCCGATCCTCAAGCACGACCCCGGAGAAGGCCCCGGCCGCAAGCCGCGCTCGCTGCTTCCCTCGCCGCCGCCCGGCGAAGCCGCGCCCGCCGGGGAGCACATCGCGTGGCTGACCGTCGTGCTCGGCCAGGGAGCCGACCCGATCGAGCGAGTGGACCGCTACGGCCGCAGCCCCGACGCGCGTATGGTCGCCGTCCTGCGGTCCGGCCGGCGCATCACGTTCCCGCGCCAGGCCGACGCGTTCGACGCCCGCAAGCTGCGCCAGACCGTCAAGATCGCCACCCGCGCCCGGTTTCCGCACTACGGGCCCGGCGACGCCGAGGTCATCGCCGGAGCGTTCCTCGACGCCGCCGACGTGCTCGACCAGACCGACGACCGGGCCGAGGCCAGCGAGTGGGCCGCCACGTTCCTCGACGCCGCCCGCCCCAACACCGTCGAGCTTCCGGCGATGGCCACGGCCGCCGGGAAGTACGCGGCGCTGCGCGGACTGGCCGACTGGCAGGTCCCCTCGCACGTCGAGCCCTACGCCCCGCCCGCCGAGCGGTCCGTGATCGGCCAGACCGCGGACGGGACGCGGCTCGTGCGGACCGGCGACTTCGCCCGCCACGTCCGCGCGCTCACCGGCACGTCGATCGCGTGGGCCACGCTGCACAGCCGCATGACCGAGATCGGCTGGGAGCACCGCGGCAAGGTCCAGCAGCGCCAGCCCGGCGGGCACGGCCGCGTCGGCGTCCACATCTACGCCATTCCAGCCGGCTGGGACGCCCAATGACCCGCAAATCCCCTGCAAATGCTCATGTACCTCGTGTCACCTCGTGTCACCTTGTCACCTCGTGTCCCGTAAATATCGCTCGCACACGCCCGCCTGCGCGCACGCGCGCGTATAGCGAGGGACACGAGGTGACAAGGTGACAAATCTTCGCCTCCTCGACTCGCTGCCGGGGGGTCCGGGGGGCTCCGCATGGTGCAGCCCGCTCGACGGCCTCAGCGAGCACGACCGCCAGCTCATCGACGCAGTAGCGGCAGTCCAAGCTCATTGCGACCCGCGGCTAGCCGTCAAGCCCTGCCGCCAGGCCGCGGCAGAGCGCGCGGCGCGGCTAGAGGAAGCGCGCCGGGAGCGCGCGGCCCCCCCTGCCGAGGAACGTGAGATCGAACGGCTGCTAGGAGGCCGAACCCCATGACCGACGCCGACCGCATCCGTGAGCTCCGCGCCGAGATCGAGGCTGAGCGCGACGCCCGCGAGGCCGCCCTCGCCGGGAAGGTCGCCGAGCTGCTCGGCCTCACCCCGCACCCCGCGCCCCGGCCCGCACCCGAGCCTAAACCCGACCGGAAGGAAAAGCCCGTGCCCGAACCGACCGCCGACCACGAGATTGAGGCCGGCAAGGCGCTGCTTGCCCAGCTCGGCCACAAGCCAGCACCGCCCCCCGCGCCCGAGGCGCCGAGGCTGACGCCCGGCCGGCTCCGCGAAGTGCTGGGCGGCGGACCCGACTACGCCGCGATCGAGGCCGCCGAGGCGGCGCGGCTCGCGCACGTCCGCGAGGACGCGCTCAAGATCGCCAGGACCGACCCCGAGGACGGCGCCCGGTTCGCGCGCAAGTGGGGCGACCACCAGACCGCC
>CAZEKK010000236.1:0-4524 GCA_964512905.1 uncultured Solirubrobacteraceae bacterium | reverse complement strand
AACCCGACGAAGCTGATCGAGATCGTCGAGGTGGGCAAGCAGCTGCTGATCACCCGCGGCGCGCTCACGACGTTCTCGATCGCCAACGACGTCGCGAAGTACTTCGCCATCCTGCCGGCCATCTTCGCCGTCACCTACGCTGTCGCCGGGCAGTCGACCGGGCCGCTCGACGACCTCAACATCATGAACCTCGGGACTCCGCAGTCGGCGATCATCAGCGCGATCATCTTCAACGCGCTCATCATCCCGCTGCTCGTCCCGCTCGCGCTGCGCGGCGTGCGGTACCGGCCCTCGGGCGCCACCGGGCTCCTGCGCCGAAACCTGCTGATCTACGGCGTGGGCGGCTTGATCGTTCCGTTCATCGGCATCAAGCTCGTGGACCTCGTGGTCCACAACCTGCTCGGAGCCTGATGCCCAACGGCCAGCGCGGCCGCTTCAAGGTCTTCCTGGGCATGGCGGCAGGCGTCGGCAAGACCTACCGGATGCTCCAGGAGGGGCAGGCCGAGGCCGAGGCCGGGCGCGACGTGGTGGTCGGCTACCTCGAGGAGCATGGCCGGGCCGAGACCATCGCCCAGGCCGAGGGCCTCGAGCTCGTGCCCCGGCGAACGATCGACTACCGCGGCAGCGAGCTCGAGGAGATGGACCTGCCGGCGATCCTGCAGCGCCAGCCCGAGCTGTGCCTGGTCGACGAGCTGGCCCACACCAACGTCCCGGGCCTCGAGCACCCCAAGCGCTACGAGGATGTCGAGGACCTGCTCCACGCCGGGATCGAGGTCTACTCGACCGTCAACGTGCAGCACCTGGAGAGCCTCAACGACCGCGTGACTGAGCTCACCGGCACGCGGGTACGCGAGACCGTCCCCGACTCCGTGCTCGAGGATGCGGACGAGATCGTCCTGATCGATCTCACCCCGGAGGCCCTGATCGAGCGGCTGCGCAGCGGCAGGATCTACCCGGGCCGGCCGATCGAGGCGGCCCTGAACAACTTCTTCCGCATCGAACACCTGGGCGCCCTGCGCGAGGTCGCGCTGCGCCAGGTGGCCGAGGACGTGGAATCGCGCCGCCTGATCGCGGGACGGGCCGAGCGCGAGCCGCTCGGGACGCGCGAGGACCGCCTGGTCAAGGCCGCCACCCAGCAGGCCGTCGGCGAGCGCCTGCTGGCCCTGATCACGCCCGAGCCGCGCTCGCAGCGGGTCGTCCGCCGGGCCTGGCGCTCGGCGCAGCGCCTCGGCGCCGACCTCGACCTGCTGTGGGTGCGCTCCAGCGAGCGCGAGCCGAGCGCCGAGGAGCGTGAGTCGACGGAGGCCCTGCGCCGCCTGGCCTCGGTGCTCGGGGCCCACCTCCTTATCGAGGAGGGCGACGACGTCGCCGACGTGGCGGTGCGCGTCGCCAGGGATCGCGGCTCGACGTACATCCTGCTCGGCGTCCAGCGCGCACGCGGCGGGCTGTCGCGTCTGTCCGAGCCGCTGGCCCTGCGGCTCGTCCGCCGTCTGCCCGGGGTCGACGTGCGGATGGTGGCCGACCGCTCCCAGCTGCACCGCGAGGAGCCGTGAGCGAAGCCGCCTGGCTCGTCCTCGGACTCGTCGCCGGCGCCGGCGCGGTCGCCGCCTGGCTGCTGGTGCGCCGCCGGCGCTCGCGGCTGACGCCGCGCTCGCGGCGCATCGTCTTCCCGTTCGCGGCCAACAGCCTGTCGAAGCGGGCGCTCGACGCCGCGCTGCGCCTCGCCAAGGCCGAGGGCTCGCTCCTCGTCCCGGTGTATCTCGCCACCGTGCCGCGCGACCTGCCGCTCGACGCCGCCCTGCCGCGGGAGGCCGAGCGGGCGCTGCCGATCCTGGAGACGATCGAGCGCCGGGCCCTGCCCAACGGCGTCGAGTGCGACGGGCGCATCGAGCGCGGCCGGACCCTGCGCCACGCCCTGCGCCAGCTCACCGAGCACGAGCGCTATGAGCGGATCGTCGTCAGCGCCACCGACGACCACGGCCACGGCTTCGACGCCGCCGACATCGCCTGGCTGCTCGAGCACGCGCCCGGCGAGATCCTGGTGATGCGACCCGCCGCCGCGAGCGACGACGGCGCGGAGCGCGGAGCGCGTGGCACAATCGCCGCGCGCCTCTAGCTCATCGGGTTAGAGCACCGGACTTTTAATCCGGCGGGCCGGGTTCGAGTCCCGGGGGGCGCATCGTCACCCGGCGGCGTAGTTGCCGCCCTCGCCCTGGATGTCGGCCTCGCAGGCCGTCTCGCCCTCGGCGAGCTTCTGATCCGAGGGCGGGTCGAGCGCGAGCAGTTCGGGCACCGTCACCGACCGCAGGCCGCGCTTGCGCAGCTCCGCCAGGAGCTTCGGGAGGAACTCGACGGTGTTGTCCTTCGTCTCGTGGAAGAGGATGATCGCGCCCGGCTTGAGGCCGGGGAACACGCGCGCCTCCAGCGACGCCTGATCGAGGCCCTGCCAGTCGGAGCTGTCGACGTTCCACATCACGTTCAACAGGCCCTGCTTGGCGATCGCCTGGTCCACCGACGCGTCACGGGCGCCGTAGGGCGGGCGGAACGAGACGACGGGCGCTCCGGCCGCATTCTGGATCGTCGTGCGCGAGTTGCCGATCTCGGCCGCGCGGTCGGCCGCGCCCAGCGTCGTGAGGTCGGGGTGCGAGACCGAGTGGGCAGCCACGTCGCCGGCCTCGAGCCGCTTGGGCACCTGGTCGCGGGCCTCGCCGACGGCGTTGCCGACCAGGTAGAAGCTGGCCCGCTGGCCGTTGGCGCGAAGGATGTCGACGACCTTGCCGCCGGTCTGGCTGGGGCCGTCGTCGAACGTGAGCGCAACGTATGGCTTCGTGCCCCCGGCGCAGAAGACCGGCTTGCCGTCCTTGATCAGCCGCCCGAGCGCCTCCTGCTGCGAGGCGGCGACCGGAAGGCCGTTGCGGTCGACCTGGCGACCGAAGGCGTCGCGCGGGCGCTGGATCCACGGCACGTCGATCGCGGAGCGGACCCCTGCGCCCGTGTTGAGGCTGCCGCCCCAGCCCGTGCTGCTGTCGCCCTGGACGGCGTCGACGCCGATCGCGAGCACGGCCACGGCAACGACCACCGCGACGATGCGGCGGCGGCGGTGCGTGGCCTTCGACGGCGCGCGGCTGGGAGAGGACGGGCGTTCAGGCATGACGAGGGCGACCGATCGGGCCGCTCAGCACCGCACACGGTAGCGGTCGCGCGCGTCGGGGGGCGCGGCCGGCGGCGCCGCGGCGGGCGTCCCAGCGCCCGGCGACGGGTGCTCCCAGGTCCGAGCGGGGCCGGCTCAGGCGCCGCCCAGCACGGCGACCGCCTCGATCTCGACGAGCATCCGGGGGTCGGCGAGCGCCGGAACCTCGACCATGGTGGCGGCCGGCCGGGCAGCGGCGAACGCCTCGGCGTGCGCCCGGCCGACCTCCTCGGCCCGGGAGGCGTCGGTGACGTAGATCCGGGTCTGGACGACGTCGTCCAGCGACGCCCCGGCCTCGGCGAGGGCCGCCGCGATCGTGTCGAGCGCCGCGCACGCCTGCAGGTAGGCGTCGCCGCCGCCGGCGATGGCGCCGTCGCGCGTGATCGCCGTGGTCCCGCTGACCAACACGACGCCCCCGACCCGCACTGCCCGGGAGAAGCCGATGCGGTCCTCCCACGGCGACTCCGACGAGATGCGCTGGACGTCCACCAGTGCCTGCTCAGTGCCGGAAGTGCCGGCGCTGGGTGAAGACCATCGCGAGGCCGGCGGCGTCGGCGGCCTCCACGACCTCGTGGTCGCGGACCGACCCCCCGGGCTGGATGATCGCCGTGACCCCGGCGTCGACCGCGACCTGCGGGCCGTCGGCGAACGGGAAGAACGCGTCCGAGGCGAGCACGGACCCCGACAGGTCGTCGACCTGGGCCTTGTCGACCGCGAGGCGCACCGCGTCGACGCGGCTCATCTGCCCCGCCCCGATGCCGACAGTGGCCAGGTCGCGAGTCACGACGATCGCGTTGGAGCGCACGTGCTTGCAGACCTTCCAGCCGAAGAGGAGGTTGCTCCACTCCTGCTCGGTCGGCCGGCGCTCGGTGACGACCTCCATCGTGGCCCGGTCCTCGAGGTCGATGTCGCGATCCTGCACGAGCACGCCGCCGACGACCTGGCGCAGGTTCGGGTCCACGACGGGCACGCCGCGGCGCTCGCCGTCCTCGAGGACCCGCATCGCCTCCTTGCGCTCGAGCAGTGCCAGCGCGTCGTCGTCGTAGCCGGGCGCGAACAGGACCTCGACGAACTGGCCCAGGATGGCCTCGGCCAGCGCCGCGTCGACCCGCTGGTTGAGCACGATCACGCCGCCGAAGGCGCTCTGCGGGTCGCAGGCGAAGGCGCGGCGGTACGCGTCCAGCCCGCTGTCTCCGAGCGCCGCGCCGCACGGGTTGTTGTGCTTGACGATCGCGCAGGCCGGCACCTTGAACTCGCGCACGAGGCTGCGGGCGCTGTCGAGGTCGAGCAGGTTGTTGAAGGAGAGCGGCTTGCCCTGGACCTGGCGGACCATC
>CAZEKK010000235.1:0-4539 GCA_964512905.1 uncultured Solirubrobacteraceae bacterium | reverse complement strand
TGCGTGCTTTCTGGCGAGCGCGCACACCACTCGCCTCGCCGCTCTACGCTTCGACGCCATGAGCGTGGAGGGCCTGCGGGCCAGCGAGGAGAAGATGCGCGCGGCGGGCGTCGCGGAGGCGGCGATCGCGGCCTTCGCGCACTACTACCGCCGCCTCGAGGCCGGCGAGACCGGGATGCTGCCCGAGGCCGAGATCGAGCCGGTCGAATCCGTCCCCGACCTCGAGTCCCTTCCGGCACCCGACGCCGCCCAGGCCCACGATCTCCTGGACCGCACGGTGATGATCCGCCTCAACGGCGGCCTCGGCACGAGCATGGGGATGAGCCGGGCGAAGTCGCTCATCGAGGCGCACGGCGGGCGGACCTTCCTCGACCTCATCGTCACCCAGGTGCTCGGCGCCCGCGCCCGCCACCGCGCCCGCCTGCCGCTGCTGCTGATGAACAGCTTCAGCACCCGCGACGACACGCTCGCAGCGCTCGCGCCCCACCACGGCCTCGCCGTCGACGGCCTGCCCCTCGACTTCCTCCAGAACCAAGAGCCCAAGCTCCGCGCCGACGACCTCGCGCCGGTCGCCTGGCCAGCCGATCCGGGGCTCGAGTGGTGCCCGCCCGGCCACGGCGACCTCTACACCGCCCTCGCCGCCTCCGGCACGCTGGCCGCGCTGCGCGAGCGCGGCTTCCGCTACGCCTTCGTGGCGAACTCCGACAATCTCGGCGCCGGGCTCGACACCCGCCTGCTCGCCTGGTTCGCAGCCGAGGGAGCGCCGTTCGTCATGGAGGTCGCCGACCGCACCGAGGCCGACCGCAAGGGCGGCCACCTCGCCCGCCTGCCGGACGGCCGCCTGGTCCTGCGCGAGTCCGCCCAGACCCCCGCCGACGACGAGGCCGCCTTTCAGGACGTCGCCCGCCACCGGTTCTTCAACACCAACAACCTCTGGCTGGACCTCGACGCGCTCGCGACGACCCTGGCCGACCACGACGACGTGCTCGCCCTCCCCATGATCGTCAACCGCAAGACCGTCGATCCGCGCGACGGCGCCTCCCCTGCGGTCGTGCAGATCGAGACGGCGATGGGCGCGGCCATCTCCGTCTTCCCCGGCGCGCGCGCCGTGCGGGTCCCGCGCACGCGCCTGATCCCGGTCAAGACGACGAACGACCTGCTCGCGTTGCGGTCCGACCGCTACGCCGTCGCCCAGGACGGCACGGTCGGCCCTGCGCCCGGGTGCCCGGCGGCGCCGCCGGTCATCGACCTCGATCCCGCCTGCTTCAAGCTGCTCGACGACTTCGAGGCGCGCTTCCCCGCCGGCCCCCCGTCGCTCGCGGCGTGCGACCGGCTGACCGTCCGCGGGGACGTCGAGTTCGCCGCGGGCGTCGTTCTGCGCGGAACGGTGGAGATCGCGCACGCCGGCCCTGGGCGCCTCGTTGTGTCGGCGGTCGCCTGACCACCGGCGCGGGATTCCGTAGTCCCCACCGACGCCCGTCCGTCCGTCGGGCGGATGCCGGGCGGCCCTGGCGAGCGGATCATCACTCCAGGCGCGCGTTGCCGGCGTGCGCTGGCGAGCGAGACGAGGTCATGAGTCCAGCACAGCAGTCCGCCTTGGGCGCCATCACGGTGCTCTGTCCCGAGCCGATCCTGCGCGTGACGCTCGAGGTCGCGGCGACCGGCGGCGCCGCGGCGGCGCTCGCGGTCGACGGGCGCGGCGTGCGGGCCGCGCGGATGGCGCGCGAACTCGGCGCCAGGGTGACGCTGTGCGCACCGTTCGGCGGAGGCGCCGGGCACGCCGCCCGCGCTCTCGTGACCCGCGAGGGACTGGCGGTGCGCTCGGTGGCCGAGCGCGGCGACACGGGCATCGTCGTGGATGCCGGCGCGGCCCCGCCGCCGGGACCCGCCACCGCGTCGCCGTCGCCGCCGCTGCACCGCGACGACATCGACGCACTGCACGCCGCAACGGTCACCGAGGGACTGCGCTCCGACGTGACGCTGCTGTCGGGCGCGCAGCGGTCGGGGCGGATCGATCCCACTGCCTATCGCCGGATCGCCGCCGACCTGCGCACCAACGGGGCGGTCGTGGTCGCCGACGTGGCCGGCCGCGCGCTCGACGGCACGCTCGCCGCGGGCGTCGACCTGCTGCGGGTCGGCCTCGACGATCTCCGCGAGGCCGGACGGGCCGGCGACGGCAGCCGGCACGACATCGCGCACGCGATCACCGGCATGCGGGCCGACGGCGCGCGCGAAGTCGTCGTGACGCGCGGCGAGCGGCCCGCGATCGCCTGGGCCGAGGGGCGCCTGTGGGAGATCGCCGGCCCCCGCTTCGAGGCGGCGGCGCCGCGCGGCGCCGGCGACGCGCTGTGCGGCGCGATCGCCGCCGGCCTGGCCCGCGGCGGCTCGACGGTGACCGCGCTGCGCCTCGGTGCCGCCGCGGGCGCGCTCGCCACCACCCGGCGCGGACGTCCCCAGGACGCGCGGCTGGAGATCGAGGCGCTCGTCGCGCAGGTGCGGATCGCCGAGACGAGCGCCGACGCGCTGTCCGCACCGCGCCGGCAGTGAGAGCGGGCTCCCGCCGCGCTACGCGGCGGCCCGGGCCGCCGGAAACGCGTAGGTGACACCGGTGAGCGTCTCCGAGACCTCCCACAGGCGCTGCGCCGTGTCGGGGTCCTGCGCAGCACGCGTCATGCCGACCGGCACGGGCCGGCCGCGCATCTCGAGCGGGCCGCGCGGCCCGACGTACGTGGCGCCGGGAATGTCGACCGTCGCGGCGTACAGGGTCGGCCACGCCCCCTCGGCATCGGACTGGGCGAGGACGCGGTTGGCGATGTCGCTCGCCCGCAGCATGACGGCGCTGCCATCCATCTCCGGGCCGACCGCCTGCAAGTGGGTCGCGGCCCATCCGGGGTGCGCCGCGACGCTGCGCAGGGGCGTGGCCGCCGCCGTGGCGCGGCGCTGCAGTTCGCGCATGAAGAGGAGGTTGGCGAGCTTCGACTGTCCGTAGGCCTTCCAGCGCCGGTAGCGGCGATCGCCCATGAGATCGTCGAAGTCGATCCGTCCGCCGCGGTGCGCGCCGCTGGCGACCGTGACGACCCGGGGGGCTGACGCCGCGAGCAGGGCGCCGAGCAGCCGGCCCGTGAGGGCGAAGTGGCCGAGGTGATTGGTCCCGAACTGCAGCTCGAAGCCGTCGGCGGTGCTGCGCTTGGGCGTGGCCATGACACCGGCGTTGTTGACGAGCAGGTGCAGCGGCCCGTCCCAGCCGTCCGCGAACGCCGCCACCGACGCCAGGTCGGCGAGGTCGAGCGGCCGCAGCGTCGCCGTGGCGCCCGGAGCGTCGGCGCGGAGCCGGGCCAGTGCGGCCTCGCCCTTCTCCGGGCTGCGGCAGGCGAGCACCACGTCCGCGCCCCGGCGCGCCAGTTCGAGCGCCGCGTGGTAGCCGATCCCGCTGTTGGCGCCGGTGACGACGACCCGGCGACCGTCCTGGGGCGGGATGTCGTCCACGGACCAGGGCATGTTTGGAGGGTACGCGCCACAGGCGACCGGCGATCGCCGGGTACGCTGGCGGTCGTGACGGAAGTTCCGGACGACCTGCCCGGCGCCGACTTGGTGGCCGCCGGCATCCGCGACCTCGGCCAGGAGCGCGAGACGGTCGAGGCGACGCTCGTGGCCACGGCCAGGCCACGGCTGCTGGCCGCAGGGATCGCCGTGCCCGCCGGCGGACCGCCCCGGCCGTGGCACCGCCTCTACGACCTGCTCGCCGACGAGGATCCCGGGGGCGCCCACGGTCGCTACACAGCCCTTCTTCGACGCATGGCGAGCTTCGCGAGTGCCGCCGATCATGCGCGAGCGCGCTGACCGAGCACGGATCGGCCAGTTCCTGACAGCGCTCGGACGCGAGGCGCGCGTTCCGGCCCGCGTCTATCTCACGGGCGGCGCCACGGCTGTCCTCGAAGGCTGGCGCGCATCCACCATCGACATCGACGTGCGCCTGGATCCCGATCGGGACGAGCTGCTCCGGGCGATCGCCGATATCAAGGACCGAGTCGACGTCAACGTCGAACTGGCGTCCCCCGCGGACTTCATTCCAGAGCTTCCAGGCTGGCGAGACCGCTCGCCGTTCGTTCGGCGCGTTGGGCAGATCGACGTCTTCCACTACGACCCCTACTCCCAGGCGCTCGCCAAGGTTGAGCGCGGCTTCGCCCAGGACGTCCAGGACGTGGCGGCGATGGTGAAACGCGGCCTGGTCGATCCGGCGCGCGCGCTCGAGCTCTTTGCTGCCATCGAACCGAGGCTCTTTCGGTTTCCGAGCATTGATCCCAGGGCGTTCCGCCGCCGGGTCGAGGCGGCCTTCGCTGCCCCGGAGCCCGACTAGGACCGCCGGCCGGCGAAGAAGGCCCGCAGCATCGCTCCGGCCTCTGCCGCCAGCAGGCCGCCGGCCACGTCCGGGCGGTGGTTGAGGCGCGGCTCGCCCAGCACGTCGAGCACGCTGCCCGCCGCGCCGGCCTTCGGATCGGGCGCGGCGTAGACGACCCGCGGCACCCGGGCGAGCACGAT
>CAZEKK010000234.1:0-4558 GCA_964512905.1 uncultured Solirubrobacteraceae bacterium | reverse complement strand
TCATGCCCGACACCGACGCCGTCCTCACCGAGCGCCGCGAGCGCGCGCTGCTCATCACCCTGAACCGGCCGGAGGCCCGCAACGCGGTCAACTTGGCGCTCGCCGAGGGCTTGGCCGCGGCACTCGAGGCCCTCGACGCCGACCCCGACCTGCAGGTCGGGGTGCTCACGGGCGCCGGCGGCGCGTTCTGCGCCGGCATGGACCTCAAGGCGTTCGTCGCCGGCGAGCGGCCCTACGTCGGCGACCGCGGCTTTGCCGGGATCGCCCAGCGCAGCGCCGACAAGCCGCTGATCGCGGCGATCGAGGGCTTCGCGGTCGCCGGCGGGCTGGAAATCGCCCTCGCCTGCGACCTGCTCGTCGCGGCCCGCGGCGCCAAGCTGGGCATCCCGGAGGTCAAGCGCTCGCTCGTGGCCGCCGGCGGGGCGCTCCTGCGTCTGCCGCGCCGGATGCCCTACCACTTGGCGATGGAACTGGCGCTCACCGGCGACCCGATCCTCGCCGAGCGCGCCCACGAGGTCGGCCTCGTGAACCGCCTGGCCGAGCCCGGCGCCGCAGTCGATGAGGCGCTCGCGCTCGCAGCCCGCATCACGCCGAACGGGCCGCTCGCCCTCGACGCCACCAAGCGGATCCTCGCCGCCCAGGCCGACTGGTCCCAGGAGGAGTTCTGGGAGCGCCAGGGCGAGATCGCCGGGCCGGTCTTCGTCTCGCAGGACGCCCGCGAGGGCGCCGTCGCCTTCGCCGAGAAGCGCGACCCGGTCTGGCAGGGACGGTAGCTCGCCTCCGGTCGCGGCGCACGTCGCCGCGACGCGCGATCATGCTCGCATGACCCGGCGCCAGATCCAGCAGGTGCTGCGGGCCGACGGTGCCCTCTCGGTGATTCTCGGGCTGCTGCTGCTAGCCGGCACCTGGGACGGCCTCTACGACGCACTCGACCTCCCGCAGGCCCGTCCGGCCCTGCTGGTCCAGTTCGGCGGCGCCCTCCTGCTCGGCGCGGCGTGGCTGCTCTTCTACGCCGCCCGCTCGCCCGAGGACCTGGCCCGTCCGGTGGCCGCCGCCTCGGCGATCGCCAAGGGCATCATGGTCCTGTGCATCGCCGCCTGGCTGATCGGCGCCGACCTCGGGATCGGAACCCTCGGCACCGTCCTGCTCGCCGCCCTGGCGGTGACGCTCGCCTTGCTCGCCGCGGTCGAGTCCCAGATCTACGCCGGGCCGGACGCGCGCGGGCCCGACGACCTCACGTAGCGCCGTCGCCCCACACCGTCACGACCAGGCGCCGCGGCCCGCCGCGGTCGCGGTGCTCGCAGAGGTAGATGCCCTGCCACGTGCCGAGCGCCAGGCGGCCCTGGGCGATCGGCACGGACAGCGCCGGCCCCATCAGCGACGCCTTGACGTGCGCCGGCATGTCGTCGGGGCCCTCGAGCGTGTGGGTCCAGTAGGGGGCGTGCTCGGGAACCGCGGAGTCGAGCCACGTGTCGAGGTCGCGCCGAACGTCGGGGCTGGCGTTCTCGTTGAGGGTCAGCGACGCCGACGTGTGCTGGATGAAGATGTGCGCGATGCCGATCGATACCGCGCCGATCTCCGGCACCGCCTCGACGACCGCCCGCGTCACGAGGTGGCAGCCGCGGGGCAGCGGATCCAGGACGACCTGGCGCTGGGCCCACACGGCAACTACGCCGTGCAGACGCCGGCGGCGAAGAGCGCGTCGACCGACTCGGCGAACACCGCCGAGTGGCGGTCGACGTCGTCGTCGGTCGTGGCGGGCGACATCAGCGCCATGTTGTGGAACGGCGTCAGCATCACGCCGCGGTTGAGCGCGAACAGATGCATGAAGCGCTCGAGGTCGTGGTCCATGCCCTCCGCCGCCTCGCTGCCGTTGCGGGCCACCTCGCGGACGAAGAGGTACTCGGCCCGGCAGCCGAGCTGGGTGACGTGCCAGGGCAGTCCCGTCCGGTCGATGACCGCCTGGACGCCGTCGGTCCACCGCGTCGCGCGCGGGATCATGCGTTCGAACGCCTCCCGCGTGAGCACCTGGGTCAGCGTGGCGTGCATCGCCGCGAGCGACAGGGCGTTGCCGGCCAGCGTTCCGCCGATCCCGCCGGTGTCGATGTCCTCGAGTTCGAGGCGCCGCTCGAGGTCGGCGGCGACCGCGGCGCTCATCCCGTAGGTCGCCGCCGGCACGCCGCTGGCGATCGGCTTGCCGATGACGAGCATGTCGGGGTCGAGCCCGTGCGCCCGGGTGTAGCCGCCGGGGCCGGCGCAGATCGTGTGGGTCTCGTCGATGATCAGCAGCGTGCCGTGGCGGCGGGTCGCCGCCCGCAGCGCGTCGTGGTAGCCGGGCTCGGGCAGGACGATCCCGACGTTCGTGAGCGCCGGCTCGCAGAGGACCGCGGCGACGTCGCCATGCGCCAGCTCACGCTCGAGGCCCTCGACGTCGTTGAACTCGACGACCCGCGTGGTGATGTCGGGACTGACCGGCGGCCCCACGTTGCCGCGGCGCGATACGACGGCCCCGCCGTTGCCGAGGTTGGCGAACGTCTCATCCACCGAGCCGTGGTAGCAGTGGTTGTGAACGAGGATCTTCGGCCGGCCGGTGATGTGGCGGGCGATCCGGATCGAGAAGCGGTTCGCGTCGGTGGCGGTGAGGGCGAACTGCCAGGCCGGCAGGCCGAAGCGAGCCACGAGGTCCTCCCCCACCCCGATCGCCGCCTCGGCGGGCAGCATGAGGGTGATGCCGTTCGCCGCCTGCTCGGCGACCGCGGCGACCGTGGCCGGCGGCGCGTGGCCGGTCATCGAGCCCGTGTCGCCGAGGCACAGGTCGACGTACTCGTGGCCGTCGACGTCGAGGAACCGCGCCCCGTGCGCCTCGTGGACGAACAGCGGGAAGCCGCCGGCCCACTTCAGCATCCAGTGCATCGGCACGCCGCTGAGCAGCGATCCGCGAGCCCGCTCGAACAGCGCCCTGGACTGCGGGTGGGTCTCGGCGAACCGCGCCTGCTCGGCGGCGAAGAGGTCGGGCAGGCGGCTGGGATCGTAGGCGGCCATCCGCGGGCGAATCTAGCAGCGGCGGGGGCGGCCGAGGGGCCGCTGGACGGTCGGCCTACGCCGCGGCCGTCGACCGGGCGGTGTTCGCCGCGATGGCGTCGACGATCTCCGGCCAGGCTCCGCGCGGCAGGTCGTGGCCCATGCCCTCGATCTCGATCAGCACGGCGCCGGGGATCGCGACGGCCGTTGCCCGTCCGCCCGAGGAGTCGATGAGCGGGTCAGCCGCCCCGTGGATGACGGTCGTCGGCGCCGTCACCCGGCCCAGCGCGGCGGTCCGGTCGCCCGAGGCGAGGATGCCGACGAGCTGGCGGGCGACGCCGAGCGGGTTCGATCCCCGCTCCAGCGATCGGGCGGCCATCGCGCGGATCTCGTCGTCGTCACTCGGGAAGCCCGGCGAGCCGATGAGCCGGTGCATCGACACCGCCCACTCGGGATACGCCGCCGGGTCCGGGGGCGGCGGGGTCAGCAGCGCCGGCAGCGCGGTCGGGCTCGGCTGGCCGACCGACCGATCCCCGGTCGTGGACATGATCGACGTCAGCGACCGCACCCGGTCAGCGTGCTCGATCGCCAGCGTCTGGCCGATCATGCCGCCCATCGAGGCGCCGGCGACGTGGACGGACTCGATGTCCAGCGCGTCCAGCAGGCCGGCGGCGTCGCGCGCCATGTCGGAAAGCGTGTACGCCGCCGAGCTGAGGTCGCCGCCGAACGCCGCCGCCATCACGTCCGGCACCGGCGCGCTGTCGATCCAGGTCGTGCGGCCGGCGTCGCGGTTGTCGAAGCGGATGACGCGGAAGCCGCGCTCGCCAAGCAGCGCGCAGAACTCGTCGGGCCACGCGACCATCTGCATGCCGAGCCCCATGATCAACAGGAGCGGCTCGCCGCCCGGATCGCCCAGCGTCTCGTAGGCGATCTCGATTCCGTTGGCGGCAGCGGTCTGCTCGGGCATCGGGCGAGGATAGTGGAGCCGGCTGCCGGTCCCGGCAGCGGCTGGGCTCGCCACCGCCGCGCGCAGTACGGTCCACCCCGTGCTCCGGCCCGCCACCTACTCGATCGCCGCCCGCGACCCCGACACGGGGGCGCTCGGCGTCGCCGTTCAGTCGCACTGGTTCTCGGTCGGGTCGGCCGTGCCGTTCGTGGAGGCGGGCGTCGGCGCCGTCGTGACCCAGTCGGTGCCCGATCCGGCCGCGGGGCCGCGGCTGCTCGCCGCGCTGGGCGAGGGCGCGGACGCAGCGGCGGCGCTGCGCGCCGAGCTCGTCGACGACGCCCAGGCCGCTGTGCGGCAGACCGCGGTCGTCGACGCCGCGGGCCGGGCCGCCGCGCACACCGGCGAGGGCTGCATCCCGTTCGCGGGCGACGTCCAGGGCCCAGGGTTCACGTGCCAGGCGAACATCATGGCCTCGGCGACCGTGTGGCCGGCGATGGCCGCCGCCTTCGTGGACGCCGCCGGCCCGCTGGCGCAACGGCTGCTGGCCGCGCTCGAGGCCGCCGAGGCGCAGGGCGGCGACGTGCGCGGCCG
>CAZEKK010000233.1:0-4642 GCA_964512905.1 uncultured Solirubrobacteraceae bacterium | reverse complement strand
CACGCCGGATGCCGGGGTCGCGCCGGCCACGGCGCCGCCCGCCGCGCCGCCCGCCGGCGCCACGGCGACGACTGGTTCGACGGCGGCCGCCCCCGCGCCGCTCAACGGCACCGGAGTCGCCCTCCCGTCCACCGAGGTCGTCGACCTCCGCACCGACCAGACGCTCGAACTCAGCTCGATCGCCACCGGGGCGAAGAAGCCGCTCCTGGTCTGGTTCTGGGCGCCGTGGTGACTGACCTGCCGGGGCGAGGCCCCTGAGGTCGAGCGGTTCGCTCGCCAGCACGGAGATCAGATCACCACCGTCGCCCTCGGGGGCCGCGATTCCGTCGATGCCGGCAAGGGCTTCCTGAAGGACTACGGCCTCGCCACGCCCCGCGCGCTCTACGACGAGGGCGCCTCGTCCTGGCGCGAGCTGGGCATCCAGTTCCAGCCGGCGTGGATCCTCTTCGGCGCCAACGGCAAGGCGATCGAGGCGTCGCCGGGCGTGTTCGACGCCGACGCGATCCTGAAGGCCGCGCGGGTGCGATCGTAGGTTCCGGCTCCCGCCGCGGGCTGCCGCGGCCGGCGCCGTGCCCCCCCGCGCCATCCTCCCGCTGACCGCCGGCGGGCCGGCGCCCTCAGGCCAGCCAGCGCGCTGCCTGCTCGGGCGTGAGGTTGCTGCCGCACAGGACCGTCGCGACGGTCTGGCCGCCCAGGTCGCCGGCCAGCGCCGCGATGCCAGCCAGCCCCGCGGCGCCCGCGGGCTCGAGGACGAGCCCGAGGTGCTCGTGAGCGAGGCGCATCGCCGCGACGATCTGGTCGTCGCCGACGAGGACGGCGTCGTCGAGCAGGCCGTCGAGGTCGGCGACCGCCTCGGCGATCGGCACGCGCACGCCGATGCCGTCGGCGATCGTGTCGACGCGATCGTGCTCGATCACCCGGCCCGCGCGCCAGGACTGCACCATCGCCGGCGCGCCGGCCGCGCTCACCGCGACCACGCGCGTCTGCGGCGCAACGGACTTGACCCACCGCGCGATCCCCACGAGCATCGCGCCGTTGCCGAGCGGCACGAGGATCGCGTCGAGCCGCTCGGGGAAGGCGAGCAGTTCGACGC
This sequence comes from uncultured Solirubrobacteraceae bacterium, assembly GCA_964512905.1. Lineage (GTDB taxonomy): Bacteria > Actinomycetota > Thermoleophilia > Solirubrobacterales > Solirubrobacteraceae > CANJIV01. Next base: position 3,549 of record CAZEKK010000233.1, on the reverse strand, counting down.
CGATCGTTCCGGTCCCCTCGGTGATCCCCTCCTGAAGGCTGTCTTCGACCATCAGGGCGCCCGATGCGGCGGCGGCGCGCTTCGCCTCGTCCTTGGCGGCGTCGAAGTCCGCGCCGTGCAGGACGACGTCGGCACCGAGCGCCCGCATCCGCGCCACCTTGAGCGGATTGGCTGCCGCCGCCGCGTACACGGCCAAGTCGAAGCCGCGCTTGCGCGCGGCGTAGGCCATCGCCTGGCCGAAGTTCCCGGCGCTGGCGCAGACGATCGGCGGCCGTGGATCGAGCGCCTCGAGCGTCGAGAGGTAGTAGTCGGCGCCGCGGCCCTTGAAACAGCGGATCGGGTTGAGCGTCTCGACCTTGACGACCGTCCGCACGCCCAGCGCGTCGCTGAGCGGCTCGGAGCGGAACTGGGGCGTGTTGAGGAAGACCGGGTCGATGACGGCGCCGGCTGCGGCGATGCGGTCCAGCGAGATGCGATGCCCCACGGCCGGGCCTACAGCACGCACGAGGCGCTGACGCGCGCTCCTCCGACCGTGCCGGCAACCCGGTAGGCGGCCCGGCCGACGGGCCGCACCGCGAGCGTGCCGGACGCCGCGCCCGCGAGCGTGATGGTGCCGGCAAGGTCTTCGCCAGAGCGGGCCAGCCGCCCCGAGACCGCCAGGTCGCGCGTGAAGCGGGCGCGTCGGAAGGTGACGTTCGCGCCCTTCACGGTGTAGCTGCCGCCACGCAAGCCAAGGCCGTCCGCCGTTTCCAGCGAGTCCAGCCGGCGCGCGGCGTCATCGAGCGTCATCAGCGCGGCGGTGGCCAGGCGCAGCGCCGGGGCCGATCCACCGCCCGCGCGGCAGGCGTTCGGTGCACCCGCGGCCCGCAGCGGGAAGGCCCGCACCGGGCGGACGTTCGGGATCTGGCGCGCGCAGCGAGTCGGCAGGGTCGTGCGCCCGGCGACGAACGCTTGGACGATCCGCATCGCACACGCAGCGCTGTCGCGGGAGTAGGTGGTGACGTGGCCGGCGTTCCGGACTTCGACGTAGGTGGAGCCGGGAATACGGGACGCGACGAGCCGGGCGCCCTCGGGCGTGGTGACCGAGTCGAGGTCGCCGTTGAGGACCAGCGTCGCCTTCGCGGGCAGCGCCGCGTCGTCCGGGATCGGCGGGTCATACGGCGCGCGGACCGGCCACTCCTGGCAGGTCTCGTAGGCGTAGAGGGGATCGGCCCACCACGCCGCGGCGGTGAAGGGGTCGAAGACGCCGCGCGGCGTCGACGCGATGCGCGCCCGCAGCTGCTGACGGCGCACCGCATCCGATGCGGCGGTGTCCCACAGCTGCGGGTAGTCCAGGCACGTGACGGCCATGCTCAGCCCGGCCGAGTAGGCGGTCACCGCGCCGCCGTCGCCGCCGCCGCGCTCCTGTTGCAGGCGCAGGATCGGCCGCGCGTCGCCGGCCAGCGCGGCCCGGGTGGCGGGATCGAACTCGCGGTAGATCGGAAGCGTGGGATCGTTCGAGGCGTACTCCCCGAAGGACGCGTAGCGGTCCTGGTCGAAGACGACCCGGTGCAGCTTCCCGTCGAACCCCGGGGCGGTGCCGCGCAGGCCGGCGCCGGCGAGGCGTGCCGTGAGCCGGCGCGCCCGCGCGACCGGATCGCCGCTGCAGTTGCCCGGCGTCCGCGCGCACAGCAGGCGCAGCTGGGTGCGCACGGCCCGCGGCAGGTCGGGCCAGACGGGATCCAGCTTCTGCGCCGGATAGGTGCCGTCGAGAACGACCTTGTCGATCAGATCGGCGTGACGGTGCATGAAGGTCTGTCCGAAGAACGTCCCGTACGAGTCGCCGTAGAAGGTCGCCCTGCGCACGCCGAGTGCGCGCAGCACGTCGGCGACGTCGTCGGTCGCCGCGGCGGTGCGGTACAGGGTGATCCGCCTGCCGAGGATGCGCGCGCACTGGCGCCCCGACGCCACGACGTCGCGGGACCCCTTCTGGGCCAGCGGGCAGTTCACCGCGCCGGACTTGCCGGTGCCACGGGCGTCGACCAGGACGAGGTCGCGCGTCTTCAGGAGGGGGCCATAGATCTCGCGGAAGAAGTCGCGGCTGTCGCTGGTTGCGTACCCCGGCCCGCCCTCCATCGCCGTGAGGGTCCCGCGCGAGCGGCCGCTCGTCGCCCGGTCGAACTCGAACCAGACGCGGGTCGTGCCCTTGACGACGCCGGTGCGGTCCCACGGCACCTCGAGGTAGCCGCAGCGAGTCGCGCCGTCCAGGCCCTTGCACGAGGCCGGGTGGATGTCGCCGGCTTTGGCCGATGCCGCCGCGGGCGCGACCAGGACGCCGGCGAGCACGGCGGTCGCGAGGATGGCGCCGCGCTGCGCAGAGATCGGCAGGACTCGCTTCACTGCGATCGCACGCTAGCCGATCCGCGGCAGGCGGCGGCGCAGCGGCGCCACGACCGGCGCGAGGCCCGCCGCGGCAGGGTGCAGCGGCGCGCCGCGCGTTAGGGCTTCCCCGGCTGCGGGAAGTTGCCGCCGACGACGAGCTTGTCCCAGCCGCGGTCCGGCAGCATCCGGCGCGTGCCGAGCAGCACCTTCGCCGACGCGGTGACGCGGTAGCGGGTCTTCGGCTTGCCGGCGGTCAGCGCGCGCTCGATCGCGGCGGCGACCTTCTCCGGACCGCCGCCGAGCTTCGACAGCGGGCCCTCCTCGTAGACCTCCGTCGTGGCCTTGCCGACGGCGGCGTTGAAGTCCTTGTAGGGATCCTCGTCGTCGGCGGCGCCGCTCGCCGACTCCATCGCGGCGAGCGCCGCCTGGTCGAAGTTCGTGCGGATGATCCCCGGCTGCACGACGACGACGTCGACGCCGAAGCCGCCGACTTCGAAGCGCAGCGCGTCCGAGAGCGCCTCGACCGCGTACTTGGTGGCGTGGTAGATGCCGCCGCCGGGGAAGGTGAGCTTCCCGCCCATCGAGGAGATGTTCACGATGCGGCCGGTGCCGGCCCTGCGCATGCCCGGCAGGACGAGCTGGCACATCCGCAGCAGGCCGAAGACGTTGGTCTCGAACTGGCGGCGCACGGCGTCCATCGGAAGCGTCTCGAGCGCGCCCGACTGGCTGTAGCCGGCGTTGTTGACGAGCGCGCCGACCGCGCCCTCGGCCCCCTCGACCGCCGTCACCGCGGCCGCCATCGAGGCCTCGTCCGTGACGTCGAGCGCCATCGTCGCGATGCCCGTCTCGGCGAGGTCGGCGATCGACTCCTGCTTGCGCGCGGTGGCGTAGACCTTCCAGCCGGTCGCGTGGAGGTGCTCCGCGGTGGCGCGGCCAATTCCGGTCGAGCAGCCGGTGATCAGGACGTTCTTGGGCGGCTGTGCCATGGCGAATGTCGTTCCTTGAGGTCCAGTCCTATGCTGACCAGTCAGCATAGATGTAGGGGCCATGGTACGCACCCGGACGCGCGGGCGCAAGCGCGGCGGTAAGGTCGGACCTCGCCCGGGCACGAGGAGAGACCCGCATGACCCACTTGGACCGGCTCAACCAGATCGACGCGTCGTTCCTGCTGCAGGAGCACGACAACAC
>CAZEKK010000232.1:0-4648 GCA_964512905.1 uncultured Solirubrobacteraceae bacterium | reverse complement strand
GGGCGGCCGGCGCGCACGCCCTACGGGTCGATCTCGCCGCGGTTCATCGCCACGACGACGGCCCGTGTGCGGGTTCCGGCGCCGAGCTTGGCCATCGCGTTGCGGATGTGGGTGCGAACGGTCTCGGGCGAGAGGACGAGCGCCTCGGCGACCTCCTCACCGGTGCGCCCGCGAGCGAGGTGCTGCAGGATCTCCCGTTCCCGCCCGGAGAGGATCCTGCCGCGGCTGCTCGCGCGGTGCCCTGCCCGCAACGGGGCAGCGCGGGGGTCGATGTACGTCGCCCCGGCGGCGACGCGCTCGAGCGCCCCGACGAGCTCGGTCTGCGACCCCGACTTCATGACGATCCCGCGTGCGCCCGCATCCAGCGCACCGCGCAGGAGCGCCTCGCCGGCCTCGGGGGCATAGAGGACGACGCCGAGGCCCGGGTGATGGCGTGCGAGCCGGCGCGCGAGCTCGACCCCCGTGCCGCGGGTGAGAATCACGTCGGCGAGCACCACGTCGGGAGGGTGCCGGTCGACGAGGGCATAGGCCTCGTCGGCCGAGTCCGCCGTGCCCGAGACCGCGTGCCCGCGCATCTGCAGCGCCGCGGTGATGCCGTCGAGCATGACCGGGTGGGCCTGCGCGACGACGACGTCGAGCGTCGCAGGCGCCGGGGTCGTCGCCGGCGTCATGCGGGAGCCATCGTCCGCCTCGCAGCCACGGAGCAGCAATCGGCAGATCGCGTGCAGGACTTGAGCGCGTGGGCGGAGGCCTGCGGTGCGGCGCCGATCAGGACCTGGCGGCGCGGGCCCACGGGGACGAGCGGGGGGTCGGTGCGTCGACCCGGATCGCGGGACGGCCGGTCCAGTCGCTGCGGGCCGAGCGGCAGATGCGCCACGTCGTCCACAGCAGGAGCACCGCCGCCGGCACGCCGGCCACGTCGTAGGCCAGGGGCGCCGGATCCGAGCCGCTGGTCGCCGCGCCGGCAGCCTCCATGAGACCCGCGGTCAGGAACACGCCGGCCAGCGACAGCCCCGAGAGCGACCAGCCGCCGGTGGCGGCGCGGCGGCGCACCTGGGTGTTGAAGACGAGCACGCCGACGGTCGCACAGGCGGCGGCGAGGACGATCGCCGGCAAGGCCAGCCACGACACGCCGCCGGATGCGGCGGCGTCGGCTGCCTCGGCGAGGATGGCCCCGGCAGCGATGGCGCCGACCCAGGCAGCCGTGCGAAGCCCCCGGGGGGTGCCTCGGATCGACCGCTCGCCGCGACCGCCGCCCCCGGCCTCGAACCGCAGGGCGAGGAAGACGATCCCGGGAGCCAGCCCGGCCAGGAGCGTCACGGCGATGAGCGGGTCGACGGCGGTCGTGCCGGCGAGCGCTCCGAGCCCGAGCACGACGGAGTGCGCCGCGAGCGTGAGCGCCACGAGGCCGAAGGCGATGCCGAACTGCAGCGAGCGCCGCGAGCCGCGGAAGCGAACGAGGTCGCGCAGGGTCAGGCCGCCCAGCAGAAGGAAGACCCCGCCGACGCCGACTGCAGCCACGCCGGCCACGGCGGTCATTCGGGCACCGTCGCGCAGGTCTGGAAGAGCGCCTCGTCCACGACGCTGCGATGCGCGGCCCGGGCCGGCGCCTCCGCCGGCTCGATCGGGCCGGGGCCGGTGGACGCCGCCCGGCGGCAGTGATCCGGCAGCTGGTCGGGCGGCATGGCCTTCGCGTACAGCCAGCCCTGGCCGGTCACGCACCCGAGGGCGAGCAGCTCCGCCGCCTGGGCGGCGGTCTCGACGCCCTCGGCGACGACGTGGAGGCCCATGGCGCGCGCGAGGCTGAGGATCGAGGCGACGATCGCGCTGTCGTCGGGATCGGAGCCGAGGCCGTCGATGAACCCGCGATCGATCTTCAACGCCTCCACCGGCAGGCGCTTGAGCTGGCTGAGCGACGAGAAGCCGGTGCCGAAGTCGTCGATCGCCAGGTAGGCGCCGAGACGGGTGACCTCGTCGAGCGCGTCGAGGCGCGCGGCGTCGGGCGCCTGGAAGGCCGACTCGGTCAGCTCGAGGCAGACCCGGGCCGGATCGACGTCGTGGCGCTGCACGCACGAGACGAGGTGCTCGACGAACGCGCCGTCGCCGATCTGGGCGGGGGAGACGTTGATCGTGACGCCGAGGTCGGTCTGGCCGGCGCTCCGCCACGCGGCCAGCTGGGCGCACGCGTCCTCCACGACGGTCGAGCCGAGGGCCACGATCAGCCCGGTCTCCTCGGCGACGGGGACGAACTCGTCCGGGCCCGGTCCGCCGGGCCACCGCAGCAGCGCCTCGGCGCCGACCACCGAGCCGGTGCGCAGGTCGACGATGGGCTGGTACTGCGGGCGGATGATGCCTGCCCCGAGCGCCTTGCGCAGCTGGTCCTCGAGTTCGACGCGGCGCAGAACCTGCTGGCGGGTCGCCTCGGAGAAGCGGTGCACGCGATTGCGCCCGGACGCCTTGGCCTGGTACATCGCCGCGTCGGCATCGCGAACGAGGTCGTGCTCGGTGATGTCCGGGCCGTCCGACGGGGCCCACGTGCGGCAGCCGACGCTCACGGTGATGTGGCGCTCGGTGTCGCCGAGCGTCACGGCCGGCACCATCGCCGCCCGGATGCGCTCCGACACCGCCAGGGCGGCGCGCTCGTCGATCTCGACGCACAGGACGGCGAACTCGTCGCCGCCGAGGCGGGCCACCAAGTCGCTCGGCCGCACGGCGGCGCTCACCCGCTCGGCGACGTGCTGGAGCAGCGCGTCGCCGAGGTGGTGTCCGCCGGTGTCGTTGACCAGCTTGAACTGGTCGAGGTCGAGGAAGATGACCGCGACGCGGTAGCCGTACTTCATGGCGTCGCCCAGGCGCTCGAGGAATGCGCGGCGGTTGGCGAGGCCGGTGAGCGGGTCGTTGGACGCGCGCAGCGCGAGGTCGACGACCGCCGCCCGGGCATCGGTCACGTCGACGTGGCTGACCATGGCGCCGCCGGTCGAGATGCGCGACGCCTGGACCTGCAGCCAGCGCCCCGAGCGGTCGTCGCGGATGTCGTGGATGATCGCCTGCTCGGTGCCGTGCAGCAGCGGCGCAAGCGTCTCGGCCGGCGGCCCCCCGGTGCTGCCGTACGGCGTGCCGTAGGCGCACACGGCGCTGAGCGGATCCTCCCGCCAGGCCCGATTGACCTGGACCACCCGGCCGTCGTGGTCGACGATCGCCGTCGGGGCCGACATGGAGTCGAGCAGCGTCTGGGCGTCGGTCGCGTCCGAGACGACCCGGCCGCCGACGCCGCCGCCCACGGGCGGGGGGTCGGCGCGCGCCGGTCCGCCGGCCTGCGGGGCAGCGCTCATGCCCGGGTCTTCGGCCCGCGGCACGCCGGCTTGAGGCGGTCGGGTCGTCCGCCTCGCCGGGGTCCGATCGCCTCCGCAGCGCCTACCGGCCGGGCAGTTCGACGTGCACGGCGTCGCCCGCGAGCGGGTGCAGGCCGAAGGCCTCGAGCGTCGCGCTGTCGATGACCGATTGGATCGGGCGGCCGCCGACGAGCACGTCGGCGGCGTTGCCGCTCTCGTGCTTCGAGGTCCCCGGACGGGCGACCGGGTAGCCCTGCGGGTTGTCCCACAGCTCCTGCTGCTCCTGGAACGAGCGCCAGCCGCTCGTGACCTCGAAGGTCTCCCCGCGCGATGCCGCCAGCGCCTCGAGCCGTCGCAGGAGTTCGGGATTGGCGTCGAGGTCGCCGTTGAGATGTGGGAACGCGCCCGGCGCCGCCGTCGCGCCCATGGCGCCCTGCAGGACGGTGGAGAACGGGGAGCCGGTCGCCCCGCCAACGCCCGCGACCCCGCCCGGCGGCGTGGCCGCGGCGCTGGCCACGGCGGCCGGCGGCGGGGGCGGCTCGAGGCCGTGGCGGATCGCCTGGATGCGGGCCACCGCGGCCTCGACGCTCATGCGCTCATCCGAACGTAGCCGAGCGCGTCGCCGGCGGAGTGGACCCGGCGGCTGACCCGGTCGGAGCTGTTGCCCTCGATCGTCTGGATGCTGCCGTCGGGACGCACGCCCTCGACCATGCCGATGTGGCCGCTCCACACGATGAGGTCGCCCGGTCGCGGGGGCCCGGCCGCCGCATCCGTCCAGCGGCCCGCGCGCTGCGCCCACGCGCGCACGTCCGGGACGTAGCCGAAGCCGCCGCCGGTGTCGCCGATCGGCACGCCGGCCTGGCGGGCGAGCCAGGAGACGAAGTACGCGCACCAGGGCCCGACCGAGGCGCCGGCGGTCGCCGTCCGGTACTCGGCGATGCGGGGCGCGTCGTTCGATCCCGGCGGCTGCTCGGCCACGCCGACCTCGCGCTGCGCGAGGGCGACCATCGCCGGGTTGCCCGCGCCGGTCGCCGGGATCGGGGCGATGCCGGGAGCCGCGCTCGCGAGCAGCCCGCCGAACGACGGTGCGCCGCTCATCGCGCCGGCGCCGACGCCCAGGGTTCCCGGCTGGGCCGACACCGTGGCCGGCATGGTGGCCGGCGGCCGCAGGGCCTGCTCGATCTCCGCGATTCGCGCGACGGCTGCGGGAATGCTCATCGTCCTCGGTAGTCGGACCCCCGCCGGACGCCTTGAACCACGTGCGGGCGGCCTGGTGGCCGCCCGCGCGTGTTCGTCCCTCGGTATGTGCTGGCGGG
>CAZEKK010000231.1:2132-4680 GCA_964512905.1 uncultured Solirubrobacteraceae bacterium | reverse complement strand
CCGGCGCGCTGCCGGCCCCGCGCGTGCGCGCCTCGGTGGCGCGCCGCGGCTGCGCCCGCACCCTGCGCTGGTCGCTGACGCCGCGCCGCGGCCAGCGCGTGCGATTCGTCGAGCGCGGCGGCGCCGGCGAGCGCACGATCACGGTCACGTCCGCGGCCCGCGGCAGCGTGCGCTTCACGCCCAACCGCGGAACGCGGGCCGCCCGCACGGTCGTCGCGATCGTCGAGCAGGGCGGCGCGCCGCGCACGGCCCTGCGCGTGGCGCGGTTCCGCGCCGACGGGGCCGGGCGGCCGGCCCGGGTCCGCGGCCTGCGGGTCTCGCGGGCCGGCGCGCGCATCCGCGCCCGCTGGGCGCCGGTCTGCGGCGCCACCGCCTACGCCGTCACCGCCGCCCGCGGCCGCGAGGCGATCCAGTGGACCATCCGCGGCACCAGGGCCACGCTCACCGCGCCCCGCGGGAAGGGCCGGATCACGGTCACCGTCGCCGCCATCGGCGACCGCCTCACCGGCCCCGCAGCCCGCGCCGCACGCTGAACGCTCCGCGGGCCGACCCGCCCAGCCGGCGGAGCGTGGCGCGCCGGCGCTGCCAATCCGCCATCCTGCGCAGCGGGAGCCCGCGTATGACCGACAATGACCCCGTGCCCGACCGGCCGATGACCGCTGCCTCGATCGCCGAGGCCATGCCCGACGCCCGCCCGGCGGTGGCCGCCGGCGCGTCGCGCCGTCGCAAGCCCTCGCGCGCGGAGAAGCGGCTCGCGTCCGATCTCAAGCGCCGCGACCCATCGGCCCTGCACCGCCTCTACGACGAGTACGGCGCGACCACGTTCGGCTTCCTCGTGGGCATCCTGCGCGACCACCACGCCGCGCAGGACGTCCAGCAGCAGGTCTACCTCGAGGCCTGGCAGCGCGCCCGCTCCTACGACCCGGCCCGTGCGGGGCTGCTGACCTGGCTGATGACGATCGCGCGGTCGCGCGCGCTGGACGCGCTGCGCAAGCGCGTGCCGGAGCCCAAGGATCCCGCCGGGGGCCTCGGCGCCGAGGAGCAGGCGGCGCCCGGCAGCGACCTCGACCGGCTGCTCGACGCCCACCACGTCGCGCACATCCTCGGGCGCCTGCCGAGCGAAGAGGCGCGGATCCTGCGCATGCGCTTCTGCGAGGACCTCACCCAGCGCGAGATCGCCGAGCGGGTCGGCATCCCGCTCGGGACGGTGAAGATGCGCATGGCGCAGGCGCTCGAGCGCCTGCGCACGCAGTTGGACCGCGAGGAGGTGGCGGCGTGACCAAGCGCCTGGACGTCACGGCCTATCTCCTCGGCGAGGCCGACGCCGCCGAGCGCGAGCGCGTCGAGCGGCTGATCCGCGAGGATCCGGGCTTCCGCGCCGAGGTCGAGCGCCTGCGCCCGGTCGTCGCCCGGCTCGACGCGATGCCCGCGCAGGCGTGGGAGCCCGTCGAGCCGCCGCCGCTCGACGTCGACATCCCCGTGGAACCCGAGGCGGCCCGGCGGCGGCGTGGGAGCCGGCTCGTCCTGCGGCCGGCGGTCGCGCTGGCGTGCTCGGCGGCGCTGGTCGCCGGCGGCGTCGGGATCGGCATCATCAGCGCGGGCGGCGACGGCGGCGGGGGCGCGTCCCCGCCGGCCGTGCAGATCGCCCTCGCCCCGGTCACGCCTGCCGATGCGGGCGCGAGCGGGACGGTCAAGCTCGCCTCCGCGGACCCGGTCGGGACGGCCGACGGCGCGACGGTCACCGTCTCCGGGCTCGAGCCGCTGCCCGACGGCGGCTACTACGAACTGTGGATGCTGAATTCCCCCGACGACCTCGTCTCGATGGGCTCGTTCAGGGTCGGCGCGGACGGCAGCGCCACGGTGAAGCTCCCGGTCGCCGCCGACCCGGCGTCGTTCAAGTTCTTCGACGTCTCGGCCGAGCCGGGCGACGGCAAGCCCGGCCACTCGGGCGTCTCGGTGCTGCGCGCGCCGACGACTGCCGCGTAGCCGGCGCCGGCGCCAGCGGGGGCGGCCGCGTCCGGCGCCGCTGGCACCATCGCCCGATGGAGATCGCCCGCGTGACCGCGCTGGATGTCGCCTACGACGACGCCGATCCGCCGGGATTCCAGTCGGGGCACGCGAAGCTCGGCCCGCGCCTCGGCGCGGTCCGGACGGGCGCCTCGGTCTACGAGCTCCCCCCCGGCGAGGCCGTGTGCCCCTACCACTACGAGTACGGAGAGGAGGAGTGGCTGCTCGTCCTCGCGGGGCGGCCGTCGGTCCGCACGCCGCAGGGCACCACCGAGCTCGAGCCGATGGACCTCGTCTTCTTTCCGCGCGGCCCGGACGGCGCCCACCAGGTCCGCAACGACAGCGACGCTCCGGCGCGCATCCTCATGTGGTCCGAGGTCGTGCTTCCGACGGCGACCGCCTACCCCGACAGCGGCAAGGTCGGGGTGTGGACCGGCGACCGTGGCGAGGATCTGCTCGTCGAGCGGTCCGCCGCCGTGCCCTACTTCCACGGCGAGGCGCCGTAGATCCGGCGGTCGGCGGGGCCGGGTGCGGTCGCCGG